>JAZULN010000098.1:0-11684 GCA_045603125.1 Clostridia bacterium
TTGTTAAAAACCTCCATGATATTTTTTGTAATGCGGTCGCCAAACCATTTACTATTATATCATGGAGGTTTTTCTATTGCTAAAGCTTTTTATCCTCCCCCAGTAGAACTGGGGGTTTATTTCCACGCCTAAAGGCACCAACAAAAAGAGGTTTTCCAAAAGAAAACCTCTTTAATTTACTCGAAAGTATCAATTACCAAGCGAATACTACACCTTGAGTGTCGCCATCGATCTTATCTTGTTGATCTGCAGCTAAGTATGACTTTACTAATTCGTCATCAGTAGGCATACTTGCAGCAATAACATCAGCTACTTCGAATTTGTTAATTATAGCCATAGGCTTTTCATAAATTTTCATATTATTACTCCACCTTTCTATTATTGTACTTTGTATGTGAATGTCTTGATAGCATCAAGGGCAGAATTCAAATACTTAACAGTAAATGTTGTACCAGCCATTGCAGCCTTATCAAATGTTACGATTGCAAGAACATTTGTCTTACCATTACCAAGAGTTTTTGGAGCTTCCCATTCGTCAACTCTTCCAGCTTCAGCACTGTTTTCTACAGTGATCTTAGCGATATCTGCTACAGCAACCACTTCAGGAGCTGAAATTGATGACTTACCTCTGTGAGCTTCAGCTGTGATATTGTCAACACCAGCTACCATTTCTGTTGCTGCAGGAGCTGCTGGCTTAGGAACAGTTACATCGCTAACAGCTAAAGTGCTTTCAACCTCTGAAGGATCTACGAATCCATCGTCAGCAAATTCTGATACAACGATTTTACATCCACCCTCAGTTACATCTATCGTGAATTTTTCGCCCGCAGCCACGACAATGATTTCTTCATAAACAGTAATCTTGTCGTTCTTTGTGATTTTAGCAGCAGTACCTTTTGCAGGGTAAATCATAGTAGTACCATTACCATATGTGAATGTATGTACTTTTCCGTTCCAATCATCTAAAACCGCGCTACCCATAGCTGATTTATTATCAAGCATCCACGCTTGACCCTTATCACCATTAATATCAAGGGTATACTGAATAGAATATGATGCAAGTGATTTACCACTTGCCATAGTTTTATTGAAAAGGCCTGTTCCCAAAGCAGTTTGCATTTCTAGACCTGTTACATTGAAGCTAATTAGATATACATCAAAGTCTGATCCGTAATTATAACTAGGATAATCAGTAAAGTCTGTTATTTTTGTAGCATCAATTACCAATGTTGGTTCATCTGCTGCAGATGCAACAGGTGCAAAAGCCATGCTTGCAACTAACAAAGAAAGTGATGCAATCAATGAAATAATCTTTTTCATTTTTCTTTCTCCTTCTTAAACATTATTTAATTTCAATTACAACGTCACTACCAGCAACAATTTCGACGCCGTTTACCGTATATGTTCTTGAGTAACCGGCAAAGTTCATTAATGCTGCAATAGCATCTGATGAGTCAATTACTTTATCACCTGTGATATCGCCCCATTTGTAACCACCAAAATCACTACCAGCAGGAACTTCATAACCCTCTACTGTATATGTTCTTGAGTAGCCGGCAAAGTTCATCAACGCTGCAATAGCATCTGATGAGTCAATTGCTTTATCACCTGTGATATCGCCCCATTTAACTGTGATCTTTGTGCCTTCTTCTTCTGCAACAACAGTAAACTTTTCAACGATAATACCGTTTAAGCCTGTGCCACCGATTTTTACATAATAGTCACCAGCTTTAAGTTCTTTACCGCCAAGGATACCAACGCTCTTGAATAAAGTGCTTGAATATTTGCCTTGGTCGATATACAAGATGTCCTCATCTGCGATACCTGTTGTTGAAAGATATGCTTCTTCAGGAATGATAAGAAGTGTCAATTGACCTTCAACTTTGCTTAAATCTGATGCAATTGAATATGTACCAGCAGCCTTATCGAAACCAGCATCATTTGCGATTGGATCAGCAGCAAATGCTGATGTTGTTGTTGCAAGCATTGCAACTGTTGTTAGAGTAGCTAATAATTTTTTCATAGTCTTTTATCTCCTTTTGAAAGTTTATTGATTTTTTTTAAAGCACATTTATGCTTTTTTTAAAACCCCCTCCGAAGCCGGAGGAAATCTTAAAAAAAACATAAATGCAAAACCAATCATAAAATTCTACTTACACATTCACGTTCCACCGCTGTCATTTGCAAAACCGCTACTTACATTCAAAATGCAAATGGCATTTCGCGGGGCACTCACACTCACACCGCTCAATTTTACATCCACGCGGAATTTTCACTACTTACACTCACTATGTAAATTATAATATAAAATATTATAAAATGCAATCCATTAGGTTAAATATTTTAATTTTTCGTCATTTTTGAAGATTTTAACTTGGTTTTTTTGGCAATCTTGCACAAACTTTTACCCCTTGTTTTATGGTAATATGCATAGAAAAGTATCACAAACGGACATTTTATTTAATATAAATTTAATCTGGGTGTAACGAAGATAATAACTTGATGTAAACCAGATGTAATATTTTGTCAAATTTTGGTTTACATAATTTGAAATTGTAGGGAATGTTTTCATCCATTTTTCGGCAATATAATGTGATGTTTTTCCAGGCTTCCCCTCGAGGGGAAGCTGTCACGAAGTGACTGATGAGGTGTTAATATTATTTAATATATCATGACATACGTTTCCAAATCTTTGGTTAATATCTAAATTTGAATATCTCAGCACTTTAATACCTAAAGAATTTAAAAACTCATCCCTTTTTGCATCATTCTTTATTCCACTATCTTCATAATGCCCAGAGCCATCCAGTTCAATAACAATCTTAGAAGAGGCAATATAAAAATCAACAATATACCTGCCGATTACTTTTTGTCTGTTTACAGTTACAGGCAGTGTTTTCAAAAAATCATACCAAAGATGCCGTTCTTCTTTGGTCATATTCTTTCTTAAATTTTTAGCATTTCCTGTCAATTTAGGATTGTTCGTTGTATTCATTCCCACCTCATCCGACTTGCTTCGCAACCCACCTTCCCCTCAAAGGGGAAGGCTATTTTAGGCCGCCCCTACAAAAAAAAAGAAATATTGGAGCAATCCGGGGTTGGTGTCGCAACCCGCAACTGGTAAGTGCGGAGGAATTACCTACATCATATTTAACGAGAATAAAAAAAACGACCTCAAAAGAGGTCGTAATTTTTAAATTATTCCAAATCGTCGGGCATATCCCAGTTATGGTAGACATTTTGGACATCGTCGTTATCTTCCATACTCTCAAGCATACGGGACATCATAGTGATTTGCTTTTCGTCGGTAAGGGTTACCATTGTCTGCGGAACCATGCTGATTTCTGCCGACATCAAGGTATATTTTACCTCCATTGCATCACGGACAGTTCGAAAGTCGTCCGGAGTTGTGGTGATTTCATAGTAATCATCTTCAACCGCGATATCTTCGGCTCCCGCATCAAGGGCATCCATTGTGATTTCGTCTTCGTCTATATCTTCCTTTTCGATTACGATTACACCCTTTTGGTCGAACATAAATCCAACGCAACCGGTTTGTCCCATATTGCCACCAAACTTGTCAAAATAGTGACGGACATCTGCCGCTGTACGGTTTCTGTTGTCGGTAAGGGTTTCCACGATTACCGCAACACCATTTGGGCCATAGCCTTCGTAGGTGATGTTTTCATAGTTATCGCCTTCGGTACTACCTGCCGCCTTTTTGATTGTACGGTTGATGTTATCGTTTGGCATATTGGCAGCTCTGCCCTTTGCGATTGCATCCTTCAAGCTTGAGTTATTGTCGGGGTCAGGGCCGCCGGCTTTAACTGCAACTATAATCTCACGGGCAATCTTTGTAAAAATCTTTGCCCTTTGAGCATCATTTGCACCTTTTTTTCTTTTAATAGTACTCCATTTTGAATGTCCTGACATTCTAATTTCTCTCCTTAAAAATGATTTTTTCCGAGTTTCTTCCTATATTATAGTTCTTCTGTTTCTGTTTCTGCTTCTACGTAAGTTTCAAAGCTCTGGTGTTTTGGGTAAGACTTCTTATAATATGGTCTTGGCTTCTTTGATTCGATTACAACCTTTCTGTATGGGTCTTCGCCAACCGATCTGGTTGTAACATCTTCATTATCCTGAAGGCTTGAGTGAATGATTCTTCTCTCGTATGGGTTCATAGGCTCAAGAGTGTGGCGTTTGCCTGTCCTTGCAACCTTATCAGCAAGACGGGAAGCTAAGGCAATTAGTGAGTTATAACGCTTTTCTCTATAGTTTTCCGCATCAACCACTACCTTAATATACTTATCGGAATCCTTGTTTACTATGATAGATGTAAGATACTGAAGGCTATCCAATGTATCGCCACGTTTTCCGATAACGATACCCATATTCTCACCAATCAAGTTAACTGTCAAAACGTCTTCTTCGGTCATTTCTGCCTGGATTTCAACGTCTAACTTCATACTCTTGAAGATGTCTCCAAGGAATTTTTTAGCCATTGCAATCTCAGGATTCTTCAAGGTTACTGAAATTACCGCTTCCTTTGAGCCAAGACCTAAAAAGCCCTTCGCACCTTCTTCTATTACCTCTATTTCAATTTCATCTTCTGTACATCCTAGTTCTTCTAAGACCTGAGTTTTAGCCTCATCTACGCTTTTTGCCTTTTTTTCCAAGACTTTCGGGAACTTTAACAACGAAATCATCCTCCTTCTTTTCTAAATACAAATTAACAAAAAATTGCTGTCCAATCTGGAATATGTTTGCAACTATCCAGTAAATGCCAAGGCCTGCCGGAAGGGTAAGCGAGAAAAATCCGCTCATCAAAGGCATCATAAGATTCATACTCTTGTTCATTTGAGCAGACTGCTCACTTTGGGGTTGCTTGTTCATGCGTTGGGTCTGCCATGACGACAGCCATGTTGTGAACATTGCAAGAATCGGTATTATAATAAGTATAATTACCGAGATGTCTGAAAAGTCGCTTCTCATTAGCGCCGAGAAGCCCTCACTTGGGTTTTTGGCAAGGTTAAGACCGTAAAAGTCCAGGTTGGTCGCACCCGCCATACCTTTTCTTATAACATTCCAAAGACCTATCAATATCGGGAATTGAATAAGCAGAGGAAGGCATCCGCCCATCATGCTTATGTTATTTTCTTTGTAAACTTTCATGGTTTCAGTCGAGAGTTTTTCGCGGTCGTTTGCATATTTTCTCTGCAGTTCCATTAAAATCGGCTGAACCTTTTGTTGCTTTCGCATTGCCTTTTGTGATTTTATATTTAAAGGCAAAATAATTAGTTTTACTATAATTGTGAAAATTATAATCGACCAACCGTAGTTTAAGCCAAGTTTATATATTTGCTCAATAATGAAGCCAAGCGGTCGGTTCACCAATAAATCGAAAATATTTATCATATCCTTATCCTTTCTTGAAAAGTTATTTTAGCGGATCATAACCTCCCCGACACAGTGGGTTACAGCGAAGTATCCGCCACGCGGCCTTGCTGCCGCCTTTTATCACTCCGTATTTTTCTATCGCTTCAAGAGAATACTCCGAGCATGTAGGGTAAAATCTGCAGCAAGGCACGGATTTCCTTGGGGAAATCACCTTTTGATAGAATTTGATGAGTGAAATAATCAGTTTTTTCATTTAATCCCCTCTTTTAGTGTTTTGCGGTTTTTCCAATAACTTAAAGTAGTTCCAACTTTTTCATGGCATAAATTAAATCTCCGTTTATCTCAGAAAAGGGCTTCCCAATAGCACGAGTCCTCACCACAAAGACAAAATCATAGCCTTTTTGAATATCCGGCTCCATCTGCCTATATGCTTCTCTCACCAAACGCTTCAACCGGTTTCTTATAACCGCCTTGCCTATGGTTTTGCCACAGGTAATGCCGATACGGTTTTCATCGCTACGGTTTTTCATGACATATACCACCACATTCCGGGAAACTAAAGATTTTCCGCGATAATATAGCCTTTTGAAGTCCTTATTGAGTTTTAGAGATTTAGTATATTTCATCCTTACCGCCCCGATATTTTAACACAAATTTGGGTTATAATGTTAAAAAGGCAAAAAGCATAAGGCATATCGCCTATAACTTCTCGCCTCATTCTTATGCAGATAATTTCTTTCTGCCCTTTCGTCTTCTGTTTGATAAGATTTTTCTGCCAGATGCAGTTGCCATTCTCTTTCTGAAGCCATGCTCTTTCTTTCTTTGACGCTTTTTCGGTTGGTATGTTCTTAACATTACGACACCTCCTTAAAACAAAAATATCTGTTCGCTAATCCCTTAAAATTAGACATCGGGTATATTATACCTTTTTTTAAATTAATTGTCAAGAAAATTTTAATTTTTTTTCATACTTTTTCAATTTATTTCGATTCTTTTAATAAAATTTCCAATTCTTCTTTTGAAAATTTATATTTATTATCGCAAAATTGACAAGTAAGCTCTGCCTCGCCCTGCTCCTTGATAATGCTCTCAAGCTCCTCTTTTCCAATAGATATTAGTGCCTTTTCCATTCTCTCCTTAGAGCATTTGCACTCGTACTTCGGCTCGACACCTTTGTTATCCATTAACATATCAAAACCATCGGTGATGTGAAAGAAGATGTCCTCTGCCGTCATTCCCTTTTCAATCATAGCAGTTATCGGCTCTAAGGTTCTCATCTTATCCTCAAGCTCGCCCGCCACTTCTTCTGTTGCCTCCGGCATAAGCTGGAGCATAAATCCGCCGGCAGCTTTTACCGAATTATCTGTATCCACCAATACCCCAAGCCCTATCGCTGTGGGTATCTGCTCACTTCTTGCAAAATAGTAGGTTAAATCCTCGGCAATCTCACCGGTTACAATCGGGACTTGTCCGGCATAGGGTTCCTTCATGCCTAAATCTCTTATAACATTTAGGTACCCTTTTCCGACAGCACCGCCAACATCTAACTTGCCCTTTTTATTAAGGGGAAGGTCAACGTACGGGTTTACCACATAGCCTCTGACATGGGCGTTACTGTCGGTAACTGCAACAATGCTACCCAAAGGGCCGTCGCCTTTGAATTGAATTGTGGTGGTGTCGGTGTCGTTTTTTAGTCCTGCACCGATTATACTTGCAATGGTAAGGGTTCTACCCAGTGCTGCCGTTGCCACAGGGTATGTGTTATGTATCTCTTGGGCACGATTTACCATATCGGTGGTAATCGCCACAAATACTCTGATACCCCCATCAATACTGTTACCTCTTAAAATAATGTCTGCCAATTATAACAAATCCTTTCATCACTTAATCACAACCGAAACGTAGTGATTGTCTGTATCTGCCGAAATAGTGTTTTTCTTTAATTCCACCGACACTTTAACGGTATGATTTCCGCTTTCATAGCCTTCAAGGTCAAGAGTTGCCTGAATATTTTCCTTTATAATATCCTTTTGTGCTCCCGCCACATGTAAAATCAACTCTTTATCGGATAAATCATACTGTCCGTCTACGCCTTTTACCTCTATCGGTACGGCTATAGTCTTTTTGACACTCGGAAGAACCTTCAGTTCTACCTTAACCTGTTTCATACTCTCAGGCATATAAATTCCTGCCTGTTCCTTCCACCTAGCGGTGTACTCTGATGTTTCAGCTAAAATCTGACCAATTTCCAATGTGTATAAAGCTTCCCGGTAGTCTATGCCGTCATCAACTCCTACCGAAACTTTTTCTCTTGATATATCGGCGATGTCAAGGACATACTTTTCCATATCTATATCTGACGCTACAATTTTTACAGGCACAGTCGCTTTTTTATGCAGAATGTTTTTAACACTTATTCTTTCTTTGTCGGCTTTGACACGATTTTGAAACTCTATTTCTTCATGATCTGCATCCAAGAGCATCACCTTGTACTCCGCCTCCATGTCTTCTGGAAGATCTCCAACATTTACATATATAGATGCATAAGATATCTGTTCTATATCTTCTTCAGCGCCTTCCACTGTCACCTTTGTTTCCTTCAATACCGACTCAACTATAGTTTCATCGGAGATTTTACCCATCTGGATAACCTCAACATCCAACTCCTTAGTCTTGGTTTTCTCAACAATAACCTCAATAGTAGGGGTATTGTTTTCAGATACATATACAGCACTTGTGTTTATATTATAGGAAACCTTTACATTGTGAGTCCCTGGGGTGACAATGCCCGACGTGTCGATTGTGGCAGTTATATCACCCATCTCTTTTATAATGTCATTTCTCTTTCCTCTTACCGCAACCGATGCACGTTTTAGGTCGTCTTTATTGGTAATCACAAGATGATTTTCAAACAACTGATGTTCTCCTGTTACCTGAACATCAAGACCTTTTAGAGTTACATTAAAGCTTGCATCTTCTGTGTAGATTACTATAAACCAGACAATTATGCCGAGAACAATCGAAGCAAGACGTGTCAGATTCTTTTTGGAACCAAGAATTTTCATTTGAAAACCCCCTTCCAAAACTTAGTTTTATCTTTTATCTTTATTTCTTTTGGGCTCATCGCCTTATTTATTGCTTTTTTGAGAGTATCCTCATCAAGACTTCTGGTAAGCGTTCCGTTTATTGCAATAGAAATCTTACCCGTTTCCTCACTTACCACAATTACCATAGCATCAGATACCTCCGATAAACCAATTGCGGCTCTATGTCTTGTGCCCAGTTCTCTTGAAAGATTAGTATTATTGGTAAGTGGCAAAACGCACGCCGCTGCATAAATTCTGTTATTTCTTATTATAACGGCACCGTCATGTAGAGGTGTATTTTCAACAAAAAGGTTTTCGAGTATCGATGCACTCACTAATGAGTCAATCTGGGTGCCGTTATTTGCATACTCACCCAATGCCGTTTCTCTCTCAAGTACAATCAAAGCCCCCGTTTTTGTCTTGGACATATTTATAACAGCCTCTGTTATGTCATTTATAACGCCTTCGTCCTTTCCGCCGTTATTTTGGAGTGCTGAAAAGTCCAGAATCTTACCCACATTAGATCTTCCCACCTTCTCAAGCATACTTCTAAGCTCCGGCTGGAATAAAACGATTACAGCAAAAGCACCGAGCTGCATTGTGTTTCTTAAAATATAGCTTACTGCAGTAAGATTTAAAAGTGAGCTTATAGGAAGGGTCAATAAAATTATAACAATACCCTTAATAAGCTGTCTTGCCCGGGTTTCTTTTACCATTCTCATCAGATAATGAACTAAAAGAATAATTATCCCAATATCGATAAAATCCGAAAGTTTCATAATCTGAAGAAATCGGCTTATGTATGTGAGTACATTCATCTCTTTTCTCCTTTTTAGATTTTTTATGTTAAAACTTATTTACCTACGCAAAAATTATGGAAAATCTCTGCAACAATATCCTCAGATACTGTTGCTCCCGTAATCTCTCCAAGGGCATCTATCGCATCATTTAAGTCAATAGACAAAATGTCTGATGGAACAAGGCTCTCAGCACCGGAAATCACATTCTGAAGCTTTTCCTTTGCTCTATATAGAGCCGTAATGTGTCGCATATTGGTAACGATTGGCTCATCACTTTTTTCAAGATTTCCCCATTCATACATGTCTTTTATAGTACATGACAGTTTATCAATTCCCTCACCTGTTTTGGCGGAAATATATATGCCGTCGAGGGGAGTTTTATCTGAAATGTCGTTTTTGTTAATTATGATAATTCGTTTTGAATTTTTGGTTTTTTCAAGGATTTCCCTATCCTCGTCGGTAAGGTCGCTTGTTGCATCAAATACCGCCAAAACCAAATCAGCTTTTTCGATAGACTCATATGACCTTTCAACGCCTATCTTTTCTACATAATCGTCGGTAGCTCTTATTCCGGCAGTATCCATAAGTCTCAGAATTACACCGTCTAAATCAACCGACTCCTCAATGACATCACGGGTTGTCCCTGCAATATCGGTAACTATTGCGCGCTCTTCTCCCAAAAGCACATTTAAAAGCGATGATTTTCCAACATTCGGTCTTCCCACAATTGCAGTTAGTATCCCTTCTGTGAAAAGTTTTCCTCGCTTTTGACTGTCTATTAGTTTTTCAATTTTTTCCTTTTCTTTGGAACATACCCTCCCGATATCTTCTATCGTAACGTCTTGCAAATCCTCGTCGGGGTAGTCAATTATTACCTGCATAGATGCCGCAAGGCTGATGAGTGCCTTTCTAATTTCATCTATTCTTTTTGAAAGTTTTCCTGATGCCTGTTCTAAAGCGTTTTTCTGGGCTCTTTCATTTTTGGCATTTATTATATCTATAACACCCTCTGCCTCGGTCAGGTCAACCTTACCGTTTAAAAAGGCACGCTTTGTAAATTCACCGGGGCCTGCCGGGTATGCACCACTCTTTATCAAGCTATCCAAAACCCGCTTTGATGCCACATATCCGCCGTGAGTCCCGATTTCCACGACATTCTCACCGGTAAAACTCCGGGGTGCTCTCATAACGGTAACCAAAACCTCGTCAATTCGCTCACCGGAGTTGTCTTTTATATGGCCATAGTGAACGGTGTGGGTTGGAACATCTAAAAGGTTTACACTTGCCTCGAAAACCCGTCCAACAATTTCCACCGACTCCTCTCCGCTAACACGGATAACGGCAATTCCCCCAACCCCCACCGGAGTCGATATTGCGGCAATAGTTCTATCCTTCACAAAAACCCCTCCGCTTATTTATCTTTTCTTAGTTTCTGGAGTTCTGCCATAAATGTTTCTATATCAGAAAAATGCTTATGTACCGATGCAAACCGAACATACGCAACCTCGTCTAGTTCCTTTAACTGTTCCATTACCTTTTCACCGATTTCGGTACTGGATACCTCCTTCACCATTGAGTGGTAAAGCTCTGCCTCGATTTCGTCAGCCACCGCTTCCATCTGCTGTAAGGATATCGGCCGTTTTTCACAAGCTCTTATAATTCCTCTTAAAATCTTTTCCCTGTCATATTGCTGACGGGAGTTGTCTTGCTTTATAACGGCAAGAGATATGGTTTCAAGCTTTTCATATGTAGTAAATCTCTTTTCGCATTTTAAACATTCTCTTCTTCTTCTGATTGCATTTCCTTCCTCGGTCGGACGTGAATCAATAACCTTACAATCGATAAATCCGCAGTATGGACATTTCATATAAAAACATTCCTTTCCCTTTTTTAAATGGACTTTCCCCACAGTATTATATAACATTTTATATGAATTTTCAATATCCATTATATTACAATTATCTTACAACTTCCACAGTATCTAGTTTAACTAAGACTAAATCCCTACCAATAGACACAATTTTATCCCAGGGAACGACGCAGTCCTTTTTCCTTCCGAATAAACCTCCAAGTCCACGTCTTGTGGGAACTATCACCGCCTCGACAAATCCCGTTTCGCAGTTCATCTCCACATCGGATACATACCCAATCCTCTCCGCCGTTATGATATTTATAACCTCTCTTTGTCTCAAATCGCAAGTCCGCAAAATCATAACCACTCCCCTTTTTAAAAAATTTTAAAGGGACTTAAAATTAAATATAAGTCCCCTATACATATTTTCTCATGTGTTTTAGTGCACCCTTTTCAAGCCTTGACACCTGTGCCTGACTTATCCCTATTTCTGTCGCAACCTCCACCTGAGTTTTACCTCTGAAAAACCTGAGACTTAAAATATGCTTT
>JAZULN010000099.1:0-15529 GCA_045603125.1 Clostridia bacterium
AAAAAAAGACAGCCGCACGTGAGCGGCTGCCAGTAATTGTAATGCGGTGTCAAGTCTTCGATGCCCCTTTCAGGGGTTAAGCCTGTAATAGCCCCTTCTAGGGGCTGGTCAAACCACTAGTTTACTAGTGGTTATGATTCCTCGATTTTTTCAAGCTTTGCAAAAGCCGCCATCAGTTGCTTTGTACCAATGCTATCAAACGAAACTTCAAGTCGCATATCACGTCCAAAGGGCTGGGCTGCAATTACCATGCCACGACCGAACTTTCGGTGATTTACAATATCCCCCGGCTTAAAGTCCATTGGTTTTGAATAGGTTACATCATTTGGTTTTTTATATAGATTTTCCTGATATCTTTTTAATATGGCGGAGGCTTCCCCTCCAAATTCCGAAACCGTTCTCTTTATCTCGGTTTTCTTTCTAGACATATCCTCTAAAAAGTCCTGGGGGATTTCTTTTAAAAACCGTGACGGTCTTGAAACTGTGGTTTTTCCGAATATTGAACGGGAAGTTGTGTTTGTAATATATAGCCTTTTTTTAGCACGTGTGATTGCCACATAGCAAAGGCGACGTTCTTCTTCAATGTCCTCGTCCGATTCGCATCTGCCGGATGGGAATATCCCCTCTTCGAGCCCGGCTAAAAATACATTGGGAAACTCCAGACCCTTTGCAGAGTGGATTGTCATCATAACCACCGAGTCTACATCTTCATCGTAGGAGTCGATGTCGGCTATAAGCGAGATTTCTTCTAATAATCCACCGAGCGTTGCATCTTCATTTTCCTTTTCGTATTCACCTACAACTGTTAAAAATTCCTGTAAGTTTTCAAGTCTTGTGCGGGACTCTACCGTATCCTCAGCCTCTAGCATTGGAGCATAGCCGGTATCTTTCATTACCCTTGTTACAAACTCTAAAAGTGGCAGAGTTTCAGATAGTTTTTTTATGTCCCTGATTAGACGAGTGAAATCGGTTAGTTTTGCGGCGGCACGGGATAGTGGCTCATATTCACTGGCATTTTCTATTACCTCATACACACTCACATCCTGAAGTGACGAAATTGCCGCCGCCTTTTCCATAGTAGCAGCTCCGATGCCACGCTTTGGCTCATTTATGATTCTTCCAAGACTTATGCTGTCACTTGGGTTATGGATTACCCGCAAGTACGCAATAATATCCTTAATTTCCTTGCGGTCATAGAAACGAAGACCTGCTAAAACTTTATAGGGGATAGCGTTTCGGATTAACATTTCTTCTATAACACGGGACTGTGCATTTGTTCGGTAAAGAATTGCGTTATCAGAATATTTACTGTCCCCATTGACGAGTTGTTCTATTCTCTCGGCAATAAACCGTCCTTCGTCGTATTCGTTATCGGCGGTATAGGTTTTGATCATCTCGCCACGTTCATTTTCGGTCCATAAAGCCTTTGGTTTTCTGCCGCGGTTATTCCCGATAACGACATTTGCCGTATCCAGAATATTTTGAGTTGAGCGGTAATTCTGCTCGAGTTTTATGACCTTTGCCTCGGTGAATTCATCTTCAAAGCCTAAAATATTCTGGATATTTGCACCTCGGAATTTATAGATACTCTGGTCGTCATCACCCACAACACAGATGTTTCGTGTCCCTTGTGCCAATAGACTTATCAGCATATACTGAACATTATTTGTGTCCTGATACTCATCGACAAGGATATATTGGAATCGGTTTTGATACTTTTCCAAAACATCAGGATTTTCCATAAAAATTTTAACGGTGTTTAAAATAATATCGTCAAAATCAAGTGCATTGTTCCGCTTTAGCTTTTTCTGATAAAGCTCATAGACATCGGCAACGGTTGAGTTAAAGTAGTTAGAACTGTTTAGTGCCCTAAAGGTGTCGGGCTCCTGCATATTATCCTTTGCTTTGCTGATTTGAGATGAAATCATCTTTGGTGCAAAAAGCTTTGGGTCTAAATCCAATTCTTTCAAACACTCCTTAATGACAGTTCCTGTGTCGGCAGAATCGTAGATTACAAAGTCGTTGTCATAGCCTAAAAGATGAATAGTGCGTCTTAGAATTTTAACGCACACAGAGTGGAATGTGCTTATCCACATATCCTCTGCCACATCGCCTAAAATATTTAAAATTCGCTCATACATCTCCTTTGCCGCCTTGTTTGTAAAGGTGATGGCAAGGATGTTAAATGGGCTAACATGCTCATGTTCTATTATATATGCAATCCTGTTTACCAAAACGGTGGTCTTGCCGCTTCCTGCACCTGCCAATACAAGTAACGGCCCCTTTGTGGTGGTAACGGCTTCATATTGCATTTTATTTAAATTACTAAGGTTCATAATACCTCCAAAATTTCCATAACAATTTTTCTATTTAAAGTATACCATATACTTTTAAAAATTTCTATAGGAATTTTAAGATAAGTTTAAAAATTTGAACCAATTTTGACTTAAAGTGATAAGTATAACCAAGGCTTTTTAAGGTTAATTTAAATTTGTGGGGAGGTGAAAAGAAAATGTCTAAAAAAACAAAAATAATATATATATCATTAGTATTAGCGGTTGGTACATTTTTAAATGGGTATCTAAAAATTCCCTCAAACCTTTATCTTGCAAAAGACTCGGAATTTTCCATGGACATGGGAAGTTTTTTTGATATATCGGAAGAAACTCTTAAAACTTCTGAAAACGGCGAGCCGATTTTTTCAAAAAACGATAATGAAGTAGAAATTAACACATCAAATGAAGGAAATTTTTGCCTCGAAGTAAAGATGTTTAACTTAATTCCCATAAAAACTGTAGACGTTACGGTAAGCTCGGGTTATTCGGTAATCCCGTCGGGCTCGCCGGTGGGGATTAAGATTTATGCAGATGGCTTACTTGTGGTAAATGTTGCAAAGGTAATTGACGGAGATGGCAGAGAATTCTCACCGGCAGAAGAAGCCGGTATAAAGGTGGGAGACAGGATTTTAAAAGTAAATGGTGAGACGGTAAACTTTTCAGAGGATATGGCAAGATTCATAAACAAAGCAGAGGGACATATAAATCTTGAAATAAAAAGGGACACTAAAATTTTAAATGTAGAAGTAAATCCTGTTTCGGTTTCGGGAGAGGAAAAAAAGATTGGGATATGGGTAAGGGATTCAACAGCAGGTGTCGGAACTCTTACATTTTTTGACCCCAAAACCGAAACCTTCGGAACTCTCGGACATGCTATAGCTGATGTGGATACAGGGGATATAATAGTCCCCAAAAACGGGACAATCACCGATTGTGACATATCCTATAGTAAAAAAAGCACAAGAGGAAATCCGGGGGAGCTATCCGGTGTTTTTGGGGAGAAGGCTATTGGAGAGGTTAAGGTAAACTCAGATATGGGGGTATATGGCAAGCTAAAAGATTTTGATGAATTAAATAATCCGGGGGAAATGAAGGTCGCATCAAGATTTCAGGTGAAGGTGGGAAATGCGAAGATTTTAGCGGACGTAGATGGCGAAGGTGTTAAGGCATATGATATAGAAATTGAGAAGGTTTCAAAAAGCAACCGGATTGACAATAAGGGGATAGTGTTAAGGGTGACCGATCCGGAACTTTTAGAAAAAACCGGCGGAATAGTTCAGGGGATGTCTGGTTCGCCGATAATTCAAAACGATATGTTAGTCGGTGCCGTAACCCATGTATTTATAAATGACCCGACTCGTGGGTATGGGATATTTATTGAAAATATGCTTTCTGAGGCTGAAAAAATTAAATAATTTTAATGCTCGCTCATAGTCATTATAGGCGAGCATTTTTAATATTTTTAAAAACGCAATTTTGGAGTAGAAATATTGTTTTAGCTCTGCTATAATCAAAATGGGAAGGGGATGATGTAGTGTATGAGATTTTAATGTATATTCACAATAATATCGAGAAACGTTTAGACCTATCCGATGTTGCAAATCAGTTTGGGTATTCTAAATGGCATTTTTGCTCGAAATTTCATAAATATACCGGAAAATCCTTTGTAAAATATGTTCGACATTACCGTCTCCAGTTGGCTGCTATCGATATAATCTCAGGGATTAAAATAACCGATGTTGCAATAAACTATGGCTATGAAACCTTGGGAGGTTTTAACAAAGCCTTCTTAGCAGAATTCGGTTGTTTGCCCAGAGAATATAAAAAGCAAGCCAAAGAAGCTCAGTTTTATTATGAAAGGAAAAAATCTACTATGTATTCTTTGACAGACAGATGCGAAATACTTCGTCAACTAATTACAGGCAAAAATGATTACGAGGATTTTTATTGTATGCAGCAAAGGGTGTATTCTGCCCTTGGAATGATTGAGGCTTACGAAAAGAATCTTACAAATACCGAAATGATCGCTTATGCAATATCTAATGTTCTGGATAAATTTAATCCGGTTATCATTCCAGGCGAGTTAATTGTAGGATTTAATTATCCGGACTCAAAATACCCTTACTTAGGCATAATGGAAAATGTCGACAGCCCGGAAAATGTTGAGATTTTAAAACTCAACGGCATTAGCGATAGCGACATTGAAAGATTTTTAAAAATAAAAGACAAACAAATTTATTTAAAGCCTATCAACAACGAGCTTGTAGAATTTGTAAAGCCCGAGTTCACTCAGAAGGAAATGGAGTCGCAGGCTGAATGGGCGGGCTTTGGCAGAGGCATATCCTGTAACCACAGTGTGATAAACTACGAAAAAGTTTTGAAACTCGGCTTTAAAGGGATTTTAAAAGAAATTGAGGGGCAAGAAGGCAAAAACGGCACAAGCTCGTTTTATACCTCACTCAAAATGGTTTGTCGCTCAGCCTTGAATATGGGCAAGAAATATGCTAAGAAAGCTAAAGAACTAAAAGTTGAGAATGATGATAGCTATTTAGATGCGGATTTAGATAGTATTATAGCAGTATGCGAAAATGTGCCTGAAAATCCGGCCAAAAGCTTTAAAGAGGCTGTTCAATCCCTTTGGTTTGCTCACATTGTAAATACATGGGAGGATTATATTAACGCAAACTCCCTGGGAAGACTTGACCAGATACTTTACCCATACTATAGGGAAGATATTGAAAAAGGAATTTTAACCAAGGATGAAGCGTTTGAAATTATATGCTTGTTATGGCTTAAGCTATATTTAAAGTATGATGTTCAGCAGTCTTGTGTAGGCGGTATTGATAAAGACGGAAACGATGCCACAAATGACCTTTCGTATATGATGCTTGATGCTACCGAGCAGCTTGATTTTATACGCTGTTTATCGGTTAGATATTCGCAAAAAACAGATAAAGAATTTATAAAGCGTGCGCTCGAGGTTGTAGGTCATGTTCAAAAAGGCGTTCCATTCTTTTTTAATGACGATGTAATGATACCTGCACTTATAGAGGGCGGCATAGCTCCCGAGGACGCTTATGATTACACACAGATCGGCTGTATTGAAACCGTAATACCGGGCAAATCAAATCCGCACGCAGTAACGGGTGAAACAAACCTGTTAAAAGCGATTGAATATGTTTTGTGCAACGGCAACAGTATGATGTATCCTGATAAAAAGCCGGGTGTTGAAACGGGTTCGCTTGATAAGTTTAACACCTTCCAGAAATTTTACGATGCAGTAAAGGAACAGATTTATAATATACTGGACCTTACATGTTCAGCTGTGAAAAAACACAGAGATGCTGCTGCAACAAATGCACCAAAGCCATATAAATCTATGCTTACAGAGGGTTGTATGGAGAGGGGTAAAGATTTTAACGATGCCGGTGCAAAATACGATTATTATCAGATTATGCTCGGTGGTGTGCCAAATCTTGCTGACTCGCTTCAGGTTATCCGCACCTTTGTGTATGAGGAAAACAAATATACATTGGAAGAACTAAAAAGCATACTTGTAAACAACTATCCTGACGAAAAGGTTCGTCTTGAATTTATGAACAAGTCACCTAAATTCGGCAATGATATAGATTGCGTTGATATGCTTGCGGCTGATATAATAAATGTATCTTGTGACTATTTAAAAGAGCTTAACAAAAAGTACGGACTTAATTTCCATGCCCAGCCATTTACCTACCTTTGGATGGTTGACCATGGTAGAGAAAGTGCTGCATCTTCTGACGGAAGGCGAAAGGGCGAAATTATAGCTTATAGTGTTTCTCCAATGCAGGGACGTGATTTTAACGGCTTGACAGCTTTGCTTAACTCGATTGCCAAACTGCCGACCAAACGTACCCCCGGTACAACTTCGGCAATTGTTGAAGTTGACCCAAAACTATTTACTGACAAAAACATACCTATTCTTGCAGACATTTTAATAGCAAGCAGTAAAAAAGGTTTGGAAAATGTACA
The DNA here is from genome assembly GCA_045603125.1 of Clostridia bacterium. Lineage (GTDB taxonomy): Bacteria > Bacillota > Clostridia > UBA1381 > UBA1381 > CAKSFT01. The sequence goes on from JAZULN010000099.1 coordinate 6,348, forward strand.
GTTTAACACCATTGACGCAGATACACTTATAGATGCACAAAAATATCCGGAAAAATATAATAACCTTGCAGTAAGAGTTTCGGGATTTAGTCAGAAATTCAATCTGCTCTCTCCAGAACTTCAAAATCATATTATCGGAAGGACAAAGCACTCATGCCTGTAACTGCTCCAATTACAAATATATCAAGAGGATCTCTGCATGACGGCCCCGGCGTGAGAACAGTTGTGTATTTTAAAGGATGTGGTCTTAGGTGCAAGTGGTGTCATAATCCGGAAACCCTGAAGAGTAAAAAGCAAGTTATATACATCGCGTCAAAATGTATTCACTGTGGGAAATGTGTTGAAATATGCCCGACGTGTCACAAGATACAGGGAAATGATATGCTGTTTTTGCACGAAGAGTGTATCGCCTGCGGAAAATGTGCAGATGTCTGTCCGTCACTTGCACTCAGTTTGTGCGGCGAAGATAAAACAACTCAGGAAATTTTTGAAGAAATACAAAAAGACCAACACTACTACCAAGCATCAGGCGGTGGAGTAACATTTTCAGGTGGAGAATGTTTGCTACATTCCCAAGCGGTAAAAGAAATTGCTAAAATGTGTAAGGAAGAAGACATTCACACAGCCATTGAAAGTGCTTTTTTCGTTCCGTGGGAAAATATCCAAAATGTGTTACCATTTATAGACTTGTTCTTTGCTGATTTAAAAATTCCAAATCCCGAAAAACACCGTAAATTCACAGGACAGGACAATAAACTGATAATCGAAAACATCACTAAATTATCAAAGGAACACAGTAATATTATTCTTCGCATTCCTGTCATACCGGGAGTTAATGATTCTGATGACGATATCCATGCCTTTGCCAAAATAATAAAAAAATTCGGTAAAGGCATAAAAGCAATAGAATTATTAAGATACAATAATCTTGCTGAATCAAAATACAAAAGTATTGGAAAAGAATACTCAAAATTTGCTGACAGTGCGCAAACCGAGGAAGAAATGAAAAAACTTTGTTTAGCATTTAAGGATAAATGCAACAAAGATTGCAATTTTTCTTAAATTTATTGCCCCTATTGACAACACTTGCGTCAGGTAATATGTATTTATAAACGACCCAACACGGGGGTAAGGGATATTTATTGAGAATATGCTCTCGGAAGCAGAGAAGATAAAATAAGAAAAATACCCGTCTTAGTAAGGCGGGTATAAATTTTAGTTATACAAAAGTGTTAAAATAAGAATAAGATGGCTTATATTCCCGGAAAGACTAGGTTTACAATTATGTAAATGCCCCATATTTGAAACATTACAATTCCATATCCGCCTAAAATCCCGGTTACCAACCTACGTCGATTTGTTGATTCCTTTATCCCCTTATATTGTATCAACCAGTCAGCCAACATAAAAAAACAGACAAAAGAACTGGGAAAACATTGGGTTTTCCATGTAAGAAAAAAAACAATAGCTAAAATATATCCTAATAGCACGCCGGTACAACGGGCACACACAGGGAGTTGGTGTGATTTATAAAAAAAACTACGATCCCGACGTTGGTGACATCCTGCCTTGTGCCCCCAGATAAATAGTGACTCATAGATACGCAAGAGGGCCTTTTTTATTGTTTCTTTATTTTTCATAATCTTTAATAAAGTCAAGTTTTTTTCTTAATGTATTGTATTGCTTTTTTTCTTGTTCAAGCTCTGTCATAAGGGTCTCAAGGCCTTTAAATTCTGAATCAATTTCACTTAGCTTTGCACGAGCTCTCTTATCCCTTTCAAAGCAAACAATCATCCATGCAATTGAACCAATAAGTAAGCAAAAACCAAGGGAAAAAACAATAAACATAGTAATTATGCTGATTGCAAATAAAATAAAAGCCCAAACCATAGCATCGGAGGTGATTGTTTTTGCGAGTTTTCTTTGATGTCCACCTTGTTCGATTAGAAGTTTCAAATATTTATTTCGTTTATCCTCTGTTTGTTCATAAACTTTGTCAAATTCATTAAGTTTTTCTTTGGCATCGGATATGTTTTCTATCTCGCTTGTATATTTATTATATTTAAGGGTAAGTTCTTCCTGTCTTTTTTTCTGCTTTTCCTCTTGCTTTTCCTTCATCTGCATGCTATATTCAGCTTCGTACTGTTCAAAACGATGACCACAGGAGGTGCATATCCAGAATTCTTCTTTTGTTTCTTTATTCCCGCAGGCACCACATAAAATTCCGATAGGGCCTAAAATAACGTATCCACAGCAACCTTTTCCGGCTGAAAAGTTTCCACCGCTTGTGTTTGATATAAACTGAGATTGTTCACATCCGCATTTGGGACATTTCATATTTTTTCGCCTTCTTTTTTAAAAAATTCACTTTTACATTATAACATATGTACGGTTCTAATTCAAGGGCTAAAAAAACAAAGAGCTTACAGCCTCCAAAACCTTGTCGAATTTTGCGATAAATTTTCCATAATATACAATTTTTTTGGTAAAATTCTAATAATTATTACAAATTACAATGAAATTAAGGTAAAATTATCCAATTTTTCTTGTAAATTTAAGGGTGTTATGGTAGTATAGTATCAACGGGTGATACTAAAGAGTTAGTCCGTGTACCTTACAATTTAATATGTTTGATACATTTATCTTGGTATCATCCCAAATATCAACAATGAGGGGTGTTTTTATGAAAAACAAGATTTCTGTATTGATTGCAGACGACAACAAACGCTATGCAGATGAAGTTGCAGAGTACTTAAAAACCATGCCGGATATGACGGTATCGGGAGTTTGCTATGACGGGAACGAGGCACTTGCTATGATAAGTGAAACCAATCCTGATGTGGTAATCTTAGATATTATTATGCCTGAGCGTGACGGTTTGGGAGTACTAAAGCTTCTTTCTTCATCGAAAGGAAAAAAGCCGATATGTATCGTGTTATCGGTTACAGGAAGTGCCACTATTATGGAAACAGCCATGAAGTTCGGTGCTGACTATTACCTTTTAAAGCCGCAAAGTATGCCGGCTATTGTGGATACAATCCGCAGCTTTTCGGATAAAAGCACAAGCGTTTTGCCTGCAATTGAAATCCAGAGCGGACATGCGATACCGAAACCTGTGGATCTTGAATCTATAGTGACTGAATTTATCCATGAGCTGGGCGTTCCGGCACATATAAAGGGTTATCAGTACATCAGGTCTGCTATTATGATGGTTATTGAGGATATGGAGCTATTGAATTATATAACTAAGCAATTATATCCAACAATCGCCAAAAAGTACAAGACCACATCGTCAAGAGTCGAACGTGCAATCAGACACTCTATTGAGGTTGCCTGGAATCGTGGAAAACCCGAAACAATGGATGAAATCTTTGGCTACACCGTGGATACAGGAAAGGGTAAACCTACCAATTCCGAATTTATTGCCATGGTAGCCGACAGAATACGCCTCCAAACCAAATAAAGTTGATATTCTCGCCTAGTGGAAATATCCCCCGGTATTTCCGATAAAAAAATAAAAGTCATTTATTGTAACGCTAATAAATGACTTTTTTACTTGAAAAAAATCATATTATGTGGTATAATCATTCCATATGGATTTTAGATTAAAGGAATGAGTATATGAAAACAGGTTTAATAATGGAAGGCGGAACTATGCGAGGTATGTTTACCGCCGGAGTTACAGATGTTTTAATGGAAAACGGTATAGAGTTTGATGGTGCCATTGGAGTATCTGCCGGAGCCGCTTTTGGCTGCAATTATAAGTCCAGGCAGATTGGCAGAACTATCAGATATAATATGAAATATTGCAAAGATAAAAGGTTTTGCAGTATCAGATCCTGGATATTTACAGGGGATCTTTTCGGTGCGGATTTTTGCTACAGAGAAATTCCTAATAAACTTGACCTTTTTGACAATGAAACATACATAAATAACCCCATGGAGTTTTATGTTGTCTGCACCGATGCTGTAACCGGCAAGGCAGTCTATAAAAAATGTGACAAACTTAGTGAATATGAATTAAAATGGATGAGGGCATCGGCGTCTTTGCCGTTGGTGTCAAGAATTGTAGAAGTTGACGGTTTTAAGTTATCCGACGGCGGAATGGTAGATTCTATTCCCCTTAAATATTTTGAGAGTATTGGATACGACAGAAACGTTGTAATTTTGACCCAACCAAAGGGATACATAAAGGAGAAGAATCCTCTTGTACCGATAATGAAGGTGGTTTTAAGAAAGTATCCAAAGCTTGTGGAAGCTATTGCAAACCGCCACGTAGTCTATAATGAAACGACAAAATATGTCTTTGATAAAGAGAAAAAAGGTGAACTTCTGGTGATTTGTCCAAAAGAAAAGCTTCCAATAGATCATATGGAAAAAGACCCTGAAATACTTAAAAAAACCTACGATTTAGGCAGAGAAGTGGCGTTAGAGCGACTGGATGAAATTAAAAAATATTTGAATAAATAATAAAATCCCTTACTTTGTAAGGGATTTTATTATTTATGGTAGGTTTCGTTGTTTATTATCTTAAAGCCTCTGAATATTTGTTCTAACAAGATTACACGCATAAGCTGATGAGGAAGTGTGATTTTCCCAAAACTAAGATTTAAATCTGCTTTGTTTTTTACCTTATCTGCAATGCCGAGTGATCCGCCAATAACAAATGTTATGTGGCTTTTTGTCATTGAGATTTTATCAATTTCTTTTGCAAATTCAGTGCTGGATAGCCCTTTTCCCTCGATACACATACATATCAGGTGAGAGGTTGACTTGATTTTTGAAAGAATCAAATCCCCCTCTTTTTCAAGTACAATCTCCTCCTCAGCTTTTGATGCATTTTCAGGGATTTTTGTGTCAGGAATCTCTATTATATCTAATTTTACAAAGCGAGAAAGCCGTTTTGAATATTCCAAAACGGCTTCTTTTAAATACTTTTCTTTTAGTTTTCCGACTGAGATAATTGTAATATTCATATTAACCTCGTGGCAGTATATCGGCTTGCAACCGATAAATTTATGTCCTTTCCGATAATTCCGCCCTTTTCTAAAATCGCATTTTCGGTGGTCTTATATGCTATCTCGGGGGTGTTGTTTTCGTTACTCAAATGCCCTAGCATTACGTGTTTAGCACCATTTTCCATCATTTTAGCTGCCACTTTTGAAGCGGTTAGGTTAGATAAGTGACCGCGATTGCTGAGAATTCTTTGCTTTAATGGATAGGGGTAACTACCAAACTTTAACATTTCAGTATCGTGATTAGATTCAAGAATCATATACTTACTGTCCCGGATTGCCTGATATATATCCTCAGTAATTACGCCGGTATCGGTAAGAGATGAAAATTTCCCGATTTCCAAATCAAATGAATAACCTACCGGATTTTTGGCATCATGTGAGATTGAGAAGGGATGCGCTAAAATTTCTCCAACCTCAAATGGGGTGTTGGGCGTAATATAATTTATATTTTCCTCCCGAATCGGCCCAAGATTTAAGCTATCGAGGGTTTCTTTTGTGGCATATATGGGTAGGTTATACCGCCTTGATAAAATTCCGGCACCCTGAATGTGGTCTATATGCTCGTGGGTTATGAGTATTGCCGAAAGGTCGGCACAGGAAAACCCTAAGCTTTCGATTGCTTGGGAAATCCTTTTTCCTGATGCGCCGCAATCGAGAAGAATTAGGGTATTGTTCTGGGTTATTAGAGTGGCGTTGCCTGAAGAACCGCTGATTAGAGAAGCTATCATATGACTTTCCCTTATCCTTCAGAAACAACTTGTACTCTGCGGATATCTCCGCCAAGTGTTACAAACTTTTCTTCAAAATTTTCATATCCACGGTCGATGTGGAAAATGTCGCTTATTTCGGTAGTTCCGTCTGCCATAAGACCTGCAATAATCATCGCTGCTCCGCCTCGAAGGTCGGTTGCACGCACTGATGTGCCCATGAGCTTTTCAACGCCGTGAATCATTGCAAGCTTTCCTTCTACATTTATCTTAGCACCCATTCTCGCAAGCTCGCCGGTGTAACGGAATCTGTCGTCCCAGACCCCTTCTCTTGCGGTACTTGTCCCATGGACAGTGGTCAGAAAAGTTACCAACTGTGGTTGCATATCGGTAGGGTAACCGGGATATGGCATGGCGGTGAAGTTAATCTTTTTGAAGCTTGTGTCTTTTTCAACATAAACTCTGATACTATCTTCAAATTCTTCTATCTTAACGCCGGATTCTTCTAGTTTTGCAGAGATTGACTCCAAATGCCTTGGAATTACATTTTTAAGGGTTACATCGCCCCTTGTTGCAGCGGCAGCTATCATAAACGTGCCGGCTTCAATCTGGTCGGGGATGATGGAATATAACCCACCGTGAAGCTTTTGCACGCCTCTTACCTTAATTGTGTCTGTGCCGGCACCACGAATCTTTGCGCCCATAGCATTCAAGAAGTTCGCAAGATCAACTATGTGTGGTTCTTTGGCTGCATTTTCGATTATGGTTGTGCCGTGAGCTAAAACCGATGCTAAGATCGTGTTTACAGTTGCACCAACCGAAACTACGTCAAAATATATGTTTCCGCCCACTAACTCTTCGGCGTTTAAGTGGATTTTACCGTATTCCAGGTTGACGGTTGCACCCAACGCTTCAAAGCCTTTTATGTGTTGGTCGATAGGTCGGGTCCCGAAATCACATCCGCCGGGTGGTGGACAAATTCCCTTGTTAAAACGTCCTAAGAGTGCTCCCATAAGATAAGATGAACCTCTCATCTTTCGGGTTAGCTCGTAGTCGGGCTCGAAAGTGTTCACGTTAGTGCAGTCGATATCAACGGTGTTCTTGTTAACATAGTGAACATCTGCCCCGAGGGTAGATAAAATTTGCAAAAATAGTTTAACGTCCTTGATATCGGGAAGGTTTTCCAGTCTGCAAGGGCCGTTTATAAGAAGACATGCGGGGATTATGGCAACGGCGGCATTTTTTGCACCGCTTATAGTTACTTCACCACAAAGGGGATTGCCACCTTTTATAACGATTTTTTCCACTGTAAGTACTCCTTTTTATATATAACAATACCGAAAATTCATATGTCTAAAAGAGTGCATAATACTCTCTTATACATTCTATCACAATATCTTCTAAAAATCAATTAAAATTTATAAAAAAAGAAAACAGAGAACTAAATAGTTCTCTGTTATAAATCTTTTTTAAAATCACACTGCACGTGTAACCTTTCCTGAACGTAAGCATCTTGTGCAAACGTTTACAGACTTTGTTGCACCGTTAACAACGGCTCTTATCTTTCTTACATTAGGCTTCCATGTTCTGTTTGAACGTCTGTGTGAGTGGCTGACCTTTATGCCGAAAGAAACACCCTTTCCGCAGATATCACATTTTGCCATGTAAAACACCTCCTATTACAAATCAATTATCAATACCTGAATATTTTAACACAAAAATTTTTATTTTGCAAGTGTTTTTATAAAAAAAATGAAAAAAATTAAAAAAAGAGTGTAAAAGTATATGAAAACTATATTGATTTTTCAAAATATCTATAATATAATTACAAAAGAAATTGAAATTTGAGGTATGAAAATGTATTATACATATATTCTAAAATGCTCTGATAAAACACTTTATTGCGGATATACCAATGATTTAGAAAAGAGAGTTGATACACACAACAAGGGTGAGGGTGCAAAATATACAGCATCCCGTCTGCCGGTTAGGTTAGTTTATTTTGAAGAATTTCCGACAAGAAGCCTTGCAATGAAAAGGGAATGCCAAATAAAAAAACTCACCCGAGGTGAGAAGTTAAAGCTAATTGGTGAAAATGAAAATGGGACACAGCACGACGTATCGTAACCGTATCCCACTCCCACGTGAATGTAAGTACGTTATTATAATAATACAAAAAAAAGTTTTTGTCAAGGGTTTTTTGAAAAATTTTTAAAAATTATTTTCGAATGTTTTTAAAACGTACATAACCTTTTGTAAATCCTCGGGATTGCTGCCATCCGGGGCGGTTAAGGCAAGGTTATATGAAAATCCGTTTTTATTTGCATACATATAATATATGGAATTTCCTTTGTTATAGCAATCTATCACGAAAAGATTTTTTGCAGACGTTTTTCTGACCGAGTTGGTCTTAAGGCTTGAAAATTCTTCAAGGCCTTTTTTGATTTCCTCTATATATTGGTCGTCTAATGGGATATCCCCTGCCGGCTCTTTTGTGATTGTAACCGACACGTTGTTTGATTTAACTGTCAACTCATCGTCAGACTTTTTGCTGAGAGTAGAGTCGGCAAAATAGGTAAAGTTTATGCCGTTATCGCTTTTGTATTCGGCCTTTGTGCTATTTATAAAGGTCAGGTCAAAAATTTCCACCAGACTCTCGCTATCGTTCCATAAAACATCGCACCAAAAGGCCTCAGATATGGCACGAAGGGGAACGAGGGTACGGTTATTTATAATTTTTGCCGGAACATCTAATTCTATAATCTCGTCATCAACTATCAGGTGGTTGGTGCCGATGGTAATTGACACATGTCTCTCACCCTTTGTGGCGATGGCGGTGCGAGAAGAATCGTCCCATAAAACGGTTGCACCAAGCCCTTCAAATATCTTTCGAAGTGGCACTAAGGTTCTGTTTTCAGAGATTATTGCCGGCTGGTCGAATTCCAACTCCATGCAATTTAGCTCAACCCTGACCGAACGTGCTGCAAAGGCGGTGGTGGGTATAAAAAGGCTTAATATAGATAAAAGGCAAATAAATTTTTTCATATCAATCTCTCCTTTTTTAAAAGGTAATATTCTAAATATAATTATATCACGCACCTGGGTTCTTTTCAATAACAAATATATGTAACTTTTAATACAAATTTTTTAATTTCTATTGACAAACGGGGAAGTTGGTGCTATAATCTTATTGTTGATGCGGGAGTGGCTCAGTGGTAGAGCGTCACCTTGCCAAGGTGAACGTCGCGAGTTCGAATCTCGTCTTCCGCTCCAAAAAAACACCGATTTTTTAAAATCGGTGTTTTTTTATTGTATAAATAAAAGACTATTCAAAATGAATAGTCTTTTATTTTCATTGGTGCCTTTAGGCGTGGAAATAAACCCCCAGTTCTACTGGGGGAGGATAAAAAGCTTTAGCAATAGAAAAACCTCCATAATATAATAGTAAATGGTTTGG
>JAZULN010000100.1:0-32765 GCA_045603125.1 Clostridia bacterium
GTAACCGATTTTTCAAATTTTGGAGTAATTACAAATTTACTCGTTTTCTTTTCCATTTTGCTCACCTCTTATGCTTATTATACTACATATTTATATTATAAGTTAAGAACACGTTTTGTATTCTTTTTTAATTGCAAAACGTGTTGACAATTTGCTACTTGGATGGTATAATTATTAAAACTGTGTGGGGAGGCATTATAATGAAAGACAAAAACAATACTACGACAGGAAATACTAAAGAAAGTTCACACAAAATCAACTCAAATTTTAATAATGAAGATGCTTTTGAAAATAGGGAGGAAATTTTTAAAACAAAAATTGCACTTATTGTGTTAGGATTGCTTATCATATGCATCATTATGTGTATTATTATAATACACTATTTTGCTACAAAATTAGAGCACAAAGAATATGGTAAATGCAGTGAGTACAAAACATTTTATCAAGTTGCAGAAAATTCTTCAAAAAACCCCAATAAAAAGTAGGGGTCGATGCCCACATCGACCCGAAAAGGGACAGATGTTTTCATCTGTCCCTTCGTTTTTTACTTTATTAAATTCATAGCCTCGGCTAAGGTTGTAACCCCCATAACCGACATGCCTTCCGGTTTTTTAACTCCTTTGAGTGAGCTTTTCGGAACTATTGCCGTGTTAAAGCCTAACTTCTTTGCCTCAAAAAGGCGTTTTTCAAGCTGCGAAACGTTTCTTAGCTCTCCCCCTAACCCCACTTCACCGATAAATATCATATCGGAGGGGATTGGGTTGTCACCTCTGCCGGTTACCATGGCAGCACAAAGTCCCAAATCTATTGCGGTTTCGTCAATTTTAAGTCCCCCCGCAACATTTATATATACATCAAAGTTAGATAAATTCACCCTCGCTCGCTTTTCCAAAACCGCAATCATTAAAATCACACGGTTTAAGTCAATCCCCGATGATGTTCTTCTCGGGTTACCAAAGCCGGTTGGGGTCACGAGTGCCTGAATCTCCGCCAAGACTCCACGGCTACCTTCCAACACACATACAACACTACTTCCCGATGCATTCTCAGGTCGACCTTCTAAAAGCATCGCCGATGGGTTTTCCACCTCTTTTAAACCGTCATTTTCCATCTGAAAAACTCCGATTTCATTGGTCGAACCAAAACGGTTTTTAACGGCACGAAGGATTCTAAACGACGTATCTCTCTCCCCTTCAAAATAAAGCACAGTATCTACCATATGCTCTAAAACTCTCGGTCCTGCCAGCGACCCGTCTTTGGTAACGTGGCCTACTATAAACATAGAGATATTATCACGCTTTGCTAGGGTCATAAAGGCATTGGTCGCCTCCCGGACCTGTGGGACACTGCCCGAAGCCGATGCAATCTGGTCGTGATGCATGGTCTGAATCGAGTCTATTATAACAATATCCGGACTAACGTCGTTTATTACTTCAATCACATTCTCCACGTCGGTCTCGGAGATAAGATAAATGTTATCTCCTGTTACTCCCAACCGCTCACCACGAAGTTTTATCTGCTTTTCCGATTCCTCGCCCGAAATATATAGGATTTTCTTGCTTTCTCCCATGAATTTGCAAATCTGCAATAAAAGTGTGGATTTACCAATCCCGGGGTCTCCCCCTACTAAAACAAGGGAGCCTTTACATAGCCCACCGCCGAGCACCCGGTCTAATTCACCGCTGCCTGTCGGGATTCTTACTTCTTCGTCATAGCTTATCTCACCGATTTTTCTTGCTTTTCTTGATTTTGTAGCAGTGGTCGCCTTTTTTATTGGATTTTTTTCTTCAGCAACCACAGTTTCCTGGAGTGTTCCCCATCCGTCACAACCGGGGCATTTTCCAAGCCATTTTGGGGTCTGGTATCCGCAAACGTTACAGATATACATACTCTTAGTTTTCATAGGCCACCTCAATTCATCTTCTGTCTGCCCTCTAGTGCTTTTACCAGGGTCACCTCATCGGCATATTCAAGGTCACCGCCAACCGGTATCCCGTGGGCAATTCTTGTCACTGTAACCCCCATAGGCTGCAAAAGTTTTGAGATATAAACCGCCGTTGCCGTACCGTTTACCGTCGGGTTTGTCGCCATTATAACTTCCTTTATAGTCCCGTCTGCAATTCTCAGAAGCAACTCTTTTATCTTGATATCATCGGGGGTCACGCCGTCCATCGGCGACAAAGTGCCATGAAGAACATGGTAAAGTCCCCTATATTCGTTAGTCTTTTCGATTGCCGCAACATCACGGGCATCTTCTACAACACATATGGTGGATTTATCCCGGTTACCGGCACTGCATATAGAACAGGGCACTTCATCGGTCAAGTTCTGACAAACAGGACAAAACTTCACCTTACTCTTTGCCTCAAGTATGCTTTTGGCCATCTTTTCAGCATCTTCCTTATCCATGGAATCGAGCACATAAAATGCAATTCGCTCAGCACTTTTTCTACCGATTCCCGGGAGTTGGGCAAAGCTCTCAATCAATTTTTCAATAGTGACAGAATGCATAATCTTCACTTCCTCTTATATACTTTCGCTTAAAAACCAAGCCATTCAAAACGAATGGCCTTGGGTGTTCTTTATTAAATTAGAATAATCCCGGGATATTTAGTCCGCCTGTAACCCCGCTCATTCCTTCTGCCATCATCTCGTCTGCCTTTTTGATAGCATCGTTAATGGCAACCATAACTAAATCCTCCAGAGTTTCAACATCGTCAGGGTCAACTGCCTCCGGCTTGATTTTGATTGACAAAATCTCCTTCTTGCCGTTTGCCTCAACTTCAATCACACCACCGCCGGCAGATGCCTTAACTGTCTTTTCTTCAAGCTCTGACTGAACTCTTTCCATTTCTTCCTGCATTTTTTGTGCCTGCTTTATAACACTGTTAACATTCCTGTTTGTGTTCATGCCTGCACCGTGAAATCCTTTGTATTTTCCCATTTTTCTGTCTCCATTTCTCTTTATTATAAAATTTTTAAATTTATTCTTCGTCCTGGGCTAATTCTTTTTCGTCTAAAAACTCCTCGCTATCTGTCTCGTCAAACGCTTCTTGCGAAAAGTCCTCACCGCCTTCGTATTCTATAAACTCACTCTCGTCGGTATATTCCACAATCTCAGGGAATTTGTTGCCAATTTCGATTAGCGGATCGGTTGAGTTATCATAACCCACTGTCTCTTCCGGCTCAGCCTCTGGCTTTTCGCCCTCAGGTAAATCCCAGAAGTCTATTAAATTATCGCCTATATCTTCCTCATATGCTGCCTTTATCAAAAGATCTGTTCCGCTTTGTTTTTGGAAAATATCCTGCACCTGCTTTATATAGGTGGTCAGAATCTTTTTCTTCATCATCTCATTTTTTTCAAATAAAATGATAATCCCCTCACCGTCGATAGTGATTTTACGGTTCAAAATCGACGTGGTAACGAACGGACACTTTTTTATGATTGCTGTGCAAATCTTGTCCCATCGTCTTGCCGCCATAACAACCGGGGTCTTGGCGGTCAGCTTTTCTTTATCTAAGGGTAGGTAGAGTCTTTTAGATACCTCTTTTTTTTTAGTCTCCTCCGGCTCTGGCTCCGCCGTCTTTTCTATAACCACCGTCTGGGGCATTCCGTTTTTTATCTTATCCTCAATATCGGATAATCTGGAAATCACCGCACTGTTACTGTCATCAAGCTCCGGTCGGGTAAGCTTTACTAATGATAGCTCATAGATAACTCTTGGTGATTTTTCATACTTTGCATCCGCCTTTGCCTTCGACAAAACCGTTATTGCATTATTTATATTTTCAAAGGACATTTTCTCGGCCTGAGCTTTCATCTTGACAATGTCTTCTGCCGACAAATCAAGTATCCGCTCAGGATTCTCTGTGACCTTCAAAACCATAAGGTCTCTTACATAGCTAATCAAAAAATCCATAAAGACATTTAAGTCCTTACCTTCTTCCATAAGGGAGTTTATAATCTTTAAAACCCCGACTGTATCCTGATCCTTTATTGCGTCTATCAGCTTATAATTCAGTTCGTTACCCGAAATACCCATAACCGACACAACGTCATCATAGGAAAGCTTATTTCCGCAAGCAGAAACGCATCTCTCCAAGATGCTAAGTCCGTCTCTCATAGACCCTTCGGCAAGCTGTGCCAAAAGCGTGTATGCACTCTCGGAAATTTCAAGGCCATCCCCTACCGCAATTTCCTTCATTCTCAAAATTATGTCCTGCGGTCTTATTCACTTAAAATCAAATCTTTGGCAACGTGATAAAATAGTTTCCGGGACTTTATGTGCCTCGGTGGTTGCAAGGATAAATATTACATGCTCAGGCGGTTCTTCTAAGGTCTTTAAAAGTGCATTAAAAGCACCGGTAGAGAGCATATGCACTTCGTCTATAATGTAGACTCTATAGGTAGACTGACTTGCAACGTAATTTACATCTTCTAAAATTTCCCTTATGTTTTCCACTCTGTTATTAGATGCTGCATCTATCTCGGATACGTCCATAATACTTCCGTCTAAGATACCCTTACAAACATCACACTCATTGCAAGGTGAGCCGTCTTTATTATTAAGACAGTTCACAGCACGAGAAAATACCTTTGCAGCGGTAGTTTTACCCGTTCCACGAGTTCCGCAAAAAAGGTATGCATGGGAAATTTTTCCGTTTATTATCTGATTTTTGAGTGTTCTTGTAACATGACCTTGTCCAACAATATCCTCAAAAACAAGAGGCCGCCATTTTCTGTAAATCGCCCTGTATGCCACAAAAACACCCCCTTAAATAATCTTAAAAACCCCTATTTTCGGTAGGGGCATATTTTTTAAAAGAATGGCTCCGACCGAATTTTCCATAACACATCCGGAGTACCGCTTATTGCTGCTTGGTTCCCCACCTGACAAGGTTCACAGTTCCAGATCGCACGGGTTCGGTCATCATCGCCAAGATATTCATTTACCTAAAATATTATAATACATTTTTACAATTTCTGCAATAGTTTTTACCTAAAAAGTTATATATTTTTAATATTATTTTCCCTTTAATACAGCCGAAATGGTTTTTGCCATAAATTTTGCACCGCACTTCGCCTCCTCCAAGGTGTTTCCGTTAGAACCCACCTCAATTATAATTGAATTCGCCGGAACCTGCTGATTAAATCTTTCCTTTCTTAAATTTATTGCACGCATAAGCCCCGGAAAATTTTCGTTAGCGTACCTTTGCAGGTTACAGGCAAGTCGCATATTGGAAATCCAGTTATCGTGCTTTAAAACTGCATTGCTTCCAATCACGAACATACATTGTGCCACGTTTTCCCCATTTATTTCAGTTAAAACCTTTAGTTTTGTACCGTCTTGCCCAACAATTCCGTCTCTGTGCACATCTAATACCAGTTTAATGGAAGGATATGCATTTAGATTTTTTTCAACCGTGGCCATCGACCTTGTGTATGCACCGCTGTATGACGGATAATCGTGGACAGTGGTGTCGTGGATAACCCCTATTCCCTCGCTCTCCAAAATTTCCTTTATTACTTTCCCTACCGCCACCATATTTTTCTCACTGTCGGTGCTTCGGTCACTGTCAGAAAGAGTATATTTTGTCTTGCCTGAATCGGTAAAACTCTCGGTTGTGTGGGTATGTACAATGAGTACTTGAGGGCCTGATGAATCAATTACCATATCAATCTTTTCCCGACTGAGAGCCTCTGCGTCAACCGGAATCCCGGCTAAGTTCGATACCGCCATACCTTTTCCCGCATCTATCACCTCAATGGGAAACTCCTCTTCGGGCTGGCTGGTCGACACAGGTGCTACCGTTTCCGCCTCTAGCGGTTCGGCTTTTTGCTCCTCAATTTCTATTTCCCCAAAAATCCCCCGAAAATTATAAAGTATAGGGATTTTTTTCCCTGTTTCAATCCCTAAAACCTTTTTATAATTTCTAAATTCCCATTTTATATCATTTACACCAAGCTTTAGTATCGCAATACCCTTTTCTCCCGAAATTTTAGGAAATCTCACAGTGATACTTAAAACCATAGCAATTAAAATTATACTCAAAAACCCAAGCACTATCCCAAAAATACTCTTTCCCGTAGTTACCAGAGTCCTGATTTTCTTCTTTTGAAGCATCTTTTATCCTCCTATTCGGCAAAAATTTCTACTTCTATTTTATGTCCTTTAATTTTTAAATATCACCGTAATTTATACCCTGTTTTTTTCATATACTCTAGTAAAATTAAAGCCACCTTCGGCGGAATGGAGTTTTTATGAATAATTATATCCTAAAACAAGACGACATAACTTCCCATTTTTTCTACATTCCAAATCAAGGCATCGCACAAAGGATAAAGCAGCTACACCTTTGGCAAAACCACAGAATAATACTTAAAAACTCAACCGATGTTTTCTCTGTTTTTAAAGACGACACCGATACATCAGTTAACATAATATCTATAACCGACAAAAACGAGCTAAAATTTACTATCCTAAAAGAGGGAGCAGAAAAATCCTTTATCCTTACCACCTTAAAAGAGGAAATGAATGTTAAAAATATTAAGCTTTTTAAAACCCCTATCGGTCTTAACATTATCTATGCCGCCACCTACCAGGGAAGACTTTTACTAATTCACTGTGTACTTGGGAATAACGCCAAACCCGACACAATCGACGAAATCCTGAACGAGGATTTCTCCATTCACAAAAACTCGGTTTACTACACCAACTCTAAGGGGATTTTGGGCTATAAAAATCTATCCGACGGCAGGGCTGACATATTTAATTCCATAACGCCAAATGCCACATCACCTTACCTTTTAAACTGTCTTGGAAAGGATTATTTGGTTTACATAAAAGATAAAAAAATCTACCTTCAAAACCGTCCCGTAATAGATGACCCTTTAGCTAAAAATCCCATTATTTTAGAAAACGGAGGCTTGCTTTTTATTATGTGGCAAAGCGGGGATTTTTTAAGATTCATATCAAGCATAGATAAAGGCGAAACCTTTACCCCCAGCATGCAATATGTAAGCTCCGGAAAAATCCCCGCTCTGATTCACGTTATAAATCAATCTTCGACTTTTTTATATTATGCCACAATTTCCCCAAAAGATATTAAAATCTTCGGGAAGGACGATTGTTTTGAAAACCCCATCAAAACTTTACCACCGTCTGCCGAAAACGCTACATTATCCCGCTTTAAAATCCTGCTTGATATGGAAAAGCGTGAGGTAATAAAGCTAAAAAAAGAGATTTTACTTCTATCCAATGCCATAAATGAACTCAAGAAAAATAATCCCCAAAAACCCGACAAATTTTGACATCCTTATCTTAAAAACATTAAAACCCTACAGAAAATTCAGAGTATTTTACCCTTTTTTGTCTTAAACTATCGATTGGTGTAGAACGGTTTATATAGACTTTATCCCGAATTTATATTATAATTTTTATAGAGAATTTAAATGAAAGGTGAAAGTAATGCGAAAAATCTTATTTGAAAAAACAGGTCAGATAACCGACAATAACGAGGTGATAACTCTAAAATATCGCCTGATAGAAAGCCAAATAGAAATTGACTCAGCACTGGTAAAGTGCTACGGGTTTGAGATCAAAAAAATATCCTCAAAGGAAAACGGTGAACTTTCTGAAGTAAAAAGAATCCCCAACGTATTTTTCAACAAAGCAGAAGCCCTGAAGTTTCTAGAAAAGATATCTTCCGGTCTCGTAACGCCGGTGACGCTTTCAAACGTCTTAGAAGACTACATAACTGATGCAATAAAATCAAGAAATCGCCTCCCTATACTGGTTTAACCAAGCCATAAAAAATCCATTCCCAAAATTTTGGGAATGGATTTTTTATATTATACAGTTTGAACTCTTAGAGTATTTGTCGTTCCGGCAATGTTTATCGGGGTACCGGCTGTAATTACAACGATATCCCCCTCATCGACAAGCCCGCTTTTCTTTGCACAGTCTACCGAATGAACAAATAACTTATCGGCATTTTCCTGATTAAGTGCCAAAACCGGGCTAACTCCCCAGGACATAGATAATTGGTGGTATGTCTTTTTCTCAGGAGTCGCACCAACAATTAACTGACGGGGTCTGAACTTCGAAACACTTCTTGCAGTCTGCCCCGACTTTGTAACCGCAATAACGGCTTTTGCTTTCAGGTCATCTGCAGTTGTGCAAGCCGCATCGCATATTGCGTTTGTGGTGTCGGTGATGTCGTTTTTATATTTAATCCCGTGATATACATCCATCTCAAAAGCATCAAACTCTGCCTGTTCTGCTATTTTTGCCATAACTGACACAACCCGCTCAGGGTGTACACCCATAGCTGTCTCGCCCGATAACATCAGAGCAGATGTGCCGTCAAAAACCGCATTTGCAACATCGGTAATCTCAGCTCGGGTCGGGGTATGATTTTGAATCATAGATTCGAGCATCTGGGTCGCGGTTATTACAATCTTTCCCTCACTATAGCATTTTTTAATGAACTTTTTCTGGATACCGGGCAGTCTTTCATAGTCAATCTCAACGCCCATATCTCCTCTGGCTACCATAATGCCGTCTGAGTATTTTAATATTTCATCAAACTTTTCAACGCCCTCGTTGTTCTCGATTTTCGCAATAATCTTTATCTTATGACCGCCGTAGTAGTTGACGAAATTTCGAAGCTCTAAAACATCCTCTTTACATCTCACAAATGATGCTGCTATAAAATCCACATCATTTTCGATACCAAATTTTATGTCCTCCTCATCACGCTTGCTGATATACGGCATATCAAGATGAATATACGGAACATTTACTCCTTTTTTGCTTCTTAAAATCCCGCCATTTTCTATGAAACAAAGGATTTCGGTTTCGCTGCATTCAATAACTGAAAGCACCATCTTGCCGTCATCGAGCAATACCTTGTTTCCTTTTTTAAGCTGTCTTGGAAGGTCCTCGTAAGTAATAGAAATCTTATCAGAAGTACCTAAAACATTCTCGGTGGTAAGAGTGATATTTTTGCCGGCAACTATTTCAATCTCCCCGTTTTCCACATCACCTGTACGGATTTCAGGGCCTTTGGTATCAAGCATAATCGCCGCCGAAAGTCCTAATTTATCTCTTACCTTTCTAAACATCTCTATCGTCTTTTTATGATTTTCATGACTTCCATGAGAAAAATTAAGCCTTGCAACATTCATTCCATTTTTGAGCATTGCTTCTATCGTCTTTTCATCAGAACTTGCCGGCCCTAATGTGCATATAATTTTTGTTTTTCTCATTACCCTTTAAAACTCCCTTTTCATGTCCTACGTCTTTTATTCTAATTTATATTTTTTCTAAAAATCACATTATTATGTAATTTTTAGTCTTTTTCATACTCATTTCTCTTAATTTTATAGGCAAGAGTCATTAAGCTATCGGTAAAATGCACATTTTCAACGGCAATTTTTTTGCTTGATAACTCGACGTACGAGAAATTACAAAGCCCCTCTACACCATATTTTATAAGTTTATCCGCCATATCCTTTGTAGCGGATTTTGGGATTGCTAAAATTGCAATTTTAACATCATTTTCTTTGATAAAATCCTCAAGCTCATCGGTTGGAAATACCGGAATTTCATTTATAAACCCGCCAACCTTGTCATGGTCTGAATCGAAGACCGCTAAAATTTTAAACCCTCTTTTTTCAAAGGTGTTATGGTTTGCAAGTGCATGACCTAAGTGTCCTGCCCCTACAATTATGGTGTTATATCCTTCATCAAGACCCAAAATTGCCCCTATTTCCTCATGAAGATACTTTACATTATAACCATACCCTTGTTGTCCGAATCCACCGAAGTAGTTAAAATCCTGGCGAATTTGGGATGCTGTTACATTCATCTTTTCGCTTAAATATTTTGACGAAATACGATCAATTCCTTTTTTCAAAAACTCGCCCAGATATCTATAATATCTCGGAAGTCTTTTAATTACCACATCAGGTACTTTCTTTCCGTTATAATTCATCTTTCTTCACTCTCCTTTAAAAGGCATACCGCCATTGCAGAAATCCCTTCCTGCCTTCCTTCAAAGCCCAGTTTCTCGGTGGTTGTCGCCTTGACATTTACCATGTCCTCCGGTATTTTTAAAGCCTCTGCCAGGTTTTTTTGCATCTTGGGGATATAGTCCATAAGCTTTGGTCTTTGGCATATGATTGTCACATCCACGTTATTGACAATCAGTCCCTTTTCACCGATTTTTTCCAAAACCTCTTTTAATAAAATCATACTGGAGATGCCTTTGAATTTATCGTCGCTATCAGGAAAATGTCTCCCGATATCGCCAAGGCCCGCAGCCCCAAGCAGTGCATCCGACAGGGCATGGAGTGCCACGTCTGCATCAGAATGGCCCAAAAGTCCCGTTTCGTGGGGGATTTTCACTCCGCAAAGGATTAAATCCCGTCCCTCCACCAATTTATGTACATCGTAACCTTGTCCTACCCTCATAAACCTATCCTCGATTTCTTTTTAAAATTTCCTCAGCAAAGCCCAAGTCCTCAGGATAAGTAATTTTGATGTTACTACCCTTTCCTTCTATCACCCGAACCCTGCCGATATATTTTTCGTATAGTCCACAATCGTCCGTCGCTTCGAAACCATCTTTTATTGCCATAGTGTGTGCTTTTTTTATGTCGTCGGTCATAAACCCTTGCGGAGTCTGGATTCTATAGACTCCGTCTCTTTCAATAGTTTCCACAATAAATCCGTCTTTATCCACCCTCTTTAGAGTGTCCACCGACAAAACTCCAACCGCTGCCGCACCGTGAGTTCGAACCCCCGATATTACCGCCTCAATGTCGGATTTTTCAATAAGTGCCCGGGCGGCATCGTGTATTAAAGAAATCCCGCCGTCTACCCTTAAAAGTCCCTGATAAACCGATTCCTGACGGGTTTTTCCGCCCTCTATAATCTCACAGTCTACCTTTAAATCAGAAAAAATCTCCTCACATTCAAGGGTGTCCTCTTTTCGTGTTACAATAATAATTTTTGAAATTTCTTTTACCAAACAAAAAGCATTAACGGTGTGCTTTATTATAGCGTCCCCCAAAAGGGGAATAAAAGCCTTATTTTTATCCATACCCATTCTGGTACCGGAGCCACCGGCAACAATTATAGCCGTAACCTTCATACTATTCACCTATAAAATCTTAACTCCGCCAACGGGTCTTATTTTTAAAACATAACACGCACCTTGTCCAAAGACCTTTTCCATTCGGCTCCTATATTCCTCTACCATATCAAGAGGTACAATGGCTTGAATTGTTCCGGCAAAACCTCCGCCATGAACACGGCTCACACCTTTTTTACCCAAAATTTCATCGCTCATTGCAAGTCCAAACGAAACCCCTTGCTCCCTAACGTTCTTGGCAGCAAAAACATTTTGAAGATACTTAAATGACGAATCCCCCGACGCCTTGACGTTTTCCTTAAATAGGTCAAAATCGCCCGCCTCCAATGCCGCAACTTCTTCATCCACTCGCTCATTTTCACTATACCAGTGCATCGCTCTCAAAACCGCTCTGTCTCCTGTTTTTTCGCGAATGTCCGAGATATTTTCATAAAATTCTGACTTTTCCACTTCCGATAAAATGTTTTTTCCAAAATATTCAGCCACCGCCCTCATCTCGCTTGGCACTGCCGCATATTCATCGGTAAGGTTTGCGTGAGACCCCTTAGTGTCAACTATACAAAGGGCGTGGCGATATGAGTTAAAATCCACATCAATCTTTTTAATTTTGGGATCTTGCTTAAAATCGATGTTACATATCCCACCAACCGAGCACGCCATCTGGTCTAAAAGTCCGCAAGGCTTTCCGAAATATTTATTCTCCGCCATCTGACCAACTTTTGCTAAAAATACAGGGTCTATAGCATTTTTGTTATATAACCCTGATAAAATTGTGCCAACAAGGATTTCAAATGCCGCCGAAGAGGATAACCCCGATCCCGACAAAACATTACTTGTGGTATACGCCAAAAATCCGCCGACTTTAAAGCCGGCATTTTTAAAGCCTTTAGCAATTCCCCTGACCAAAGCAGAAGATGTTCCCACTTCATTTTCTAGGATTTCTAAGTTTTCTAACTCCACCGAAAACTCGTCGTATCCTTCAGATTTTACGGTTATTTTATTGTTATTGGTCTTTTTTACGATTGCCAAAGCATCTAAATCTATGGCCGCCGCCAAAACTTTTCCGCCTTGATGGTCGGTATGGTTTCCGCCGATTTCACTTCGACCCGGTGCTGAATAAATCTCTATTTCACCGTCTCCGTAGAGTTCTATAAATTTACCCACCGCATCAATGTATCTTTTTCTTTGCTCCTCCGTTTTTTCGGCACCGTAGAGTCGGGTTAGAATTTCGTCAATTCCACCATTTTGAATTTTTTCTCTTATCATATGTACTTCCCTCCAATATTTTAAATCTAAATTCTTGAAACACCGGTTTTTCTTGCCGCCTCTGCAACTGCCGCTGCAACAGTTTTGCCTATCCGTTTATCAAAAGCGGTTGGAATAATATATTCACTATGTAATTCCTCGTCTGAAACAAGGCTTGCAATGGCATGGGTTGCCGCAATCTTCATTTCGTCGTTTATGTCCTTTGCCCGAACATCCAAAACCCCTCTAAAAATCCCGGGGAATGCTAAAACATTGTTAATCTGATTAGGATAATCCGAGCGTCCTGTTCCAACCACTGCCGCACCGCTTTCCTTTGCCGCCTCAAGTGAAATTTCAGGCACAGGGTTTGCCATTGGGAATACTACCGCATCCTTTGCCATTGACCGTACCATATCACGTGATACAACATTTGGTGCAGACACCCCGACAAACACATCCGCTCCCTTCATAGCATCTGAAAGATTGCCTTTTAAATAGCCACGGTTTGTAATTTTTGCAAGGTCTTTATGAGCATCGCTCAATCCTTCCATCCCCTCGCAGATTATACCAAATCTATCAACCATAATCAGATTTTGGACACCGATTTTCATAAGATGCTTTCCGATTGCAGTTCCCGCACTTCCGGCTCCGTTTATAACCACACGGACATTTTTAATATCCTTTTTTACACATTTTAAGGCATTTATAACAGCAGCCGCTACCACAATTGCAGTCCCGTGCTGGTCATCGTGAAATACCGGAACATCGCATATTTCTTTGAGCCTTCTTTCCACCTCAAAACAACGTGGAGCCTCAATATCCTCAAGATTGATTCCGCCAAAGTTTCCCGAAATAAGATAGATAGTTCTAACAAGTTCATCTACATCCTGAGTCTTTATGCAAATAGGGAAGGCATCAACATCGGCAAATTCCTTAAAAAGAGCACACTTGCCTTCCATAACCGGCATTCCCGCCTCAGGGCCAATATCCCCTAACCCAAGCACTGCCGAGCCGTCTGTTATAACTGCAACAAGGTTATGGCGGCGTGTATATTCAAAGGATTTATTAACATCTTTTTGGATTTCGAGGCACGGCTCTGCCACGCCAGGAGTGTAGGCCACAGAAAGCTGTTCACTACTCTCAACCGGAACTCTTGATATAACCTCAATTTTCCCCTTCCATTCTTCGTGTTTTCTTATAGCTTCAGTCTTCATATTTATCGTCCTTCCTTAAGTAGTCTATTCTTGAAATTATTTTTATAAATCCTTAAAGCTAAACTTTAATTCAGTCTTATATTCCTCAAAAGGTTTTAAGGTAGTATAGGCATTGTTTTTGGCAATGTCCTCTCCGCCGTAATTTGTGGTTCTTGGTTCTAAACCAACAACATATTCACTCTCGCCCATCATCTTCCACACATAAAAATCAGGAAGATTCTCTCTTTTATATGTAATATAAGCACCGATTTCGCCGTTTTCTATGCCGGCTGTTGCAACATCTCCTGTATGCTCGACACAATAGCATTCTTCATCTTTTCCATGAATCGGTGCTGATATATCTGCAATTTCCGGCAAAACATTTATCATTTTAGCCCCTTCTCTTACAAGTGGGTATCCAAAATTACAGTGATAGCATAGTGCCATATCCTCATCCGAAAAGCCTTCGTTTATAACCACATCAGAAACGGTAAATTCATCAGAGAAAAGCTTGGTGGTTATAGTTCTTTTTAAAACTAAGTTCTCACCAAATACCGCACTCTCACGAACATAACCTGTTACCTTCATAACATAGTCATCGCCCTCCCAGTCGGCATATACACTGATCTTTTCTGCCGGTGTGTTTGCAATTCTGCCGTGAAGACCCTGACCGTTATAAGGATTTCCCACATTCTTTAGACCGCAGGTGGTAATTAAGCCCCCATAAAAACCTCTTAGCCATTCTGCACCCTCTTTATTATAGTAATATGGCGAGGTCACGCCTGTTTTGGAAATCCAGCTCACCGCCTGATTTTTATAATAGGCTTCCGAAATATCCATACATCTGTCGGGTAGGATTATAAATCTTATTTTACCCGTATTTATTTCAATCGCACGAACGCCCTTTTTCTTTCCGTCATTATAGGTATAGTCCCGTATTCCGCCAATCTGCTCAACCGAGCCTATCTGTTTTAATAGTTCTTGTTTGGTCATATCTATTTCTCCTTTTTATGGTTTTATATTTTACTTTTTAGAATTATCCATTATTTCAAACTATGCTTCTTATAATTATAAAAGCAGTAAACATTTAGATGCCACGAAATCATTTTACCATGAGCAAAAATCCGTACATGTCAATTATATCACACCCATTTTGCTTTTACAATATTTACCCAAAAAAATATAGGACTAATTCCTAAAAAAATCAGCCCCATATACTAAATCATCTCATCGATGGTATCGGAAATTATACTTTCGATATCATCTTTGCCGGCAACATTAGATAACACAAGCTCGCTTATAACAATCTGCCTTGCATTATTTAACATTTTCCGCTCACTGGTAGATAAACCCTTAGCCTTATCACGATACATCAGCTCCTTTACAACGCCAAGTACCTGATAAATATCCCCCGACTTAATTTTTATCATATTTTCTCTGTGACGTTTATTCCAATTTGAGTCGTTTTCTATTTCTACAGTTCGGAAAGTTTCTAACACCCGAGATGCTTCGTCTTTTGAAATAACATCTCTTACCCCAATCTCTGTGCATTTATCTACAGGAAGCATCAGGGTCATTTCGCTTGCAATCGGTATTCTTACGATATAATACCTTTGAACATTTCCTAAAATTTCTCGCTCTTCAATAGATTCTATAATTCCGGCTCCGTGCATTGGATATACAATTCTATCTCCAATGTTATACATAATTAAGATACCTTCCTTTAGCTTGAATTACTTTGATTATTACCATAATTATACCATAATAAACCTTTAAAGTCAAATTATTTATTAGATTTTATCTATACTTATCGGTATTTTTCATAAGATAAAAGCATATATTTTTATCACATTTTACTAAATCTTATCAATTAAAATCACACCTGCCAAAAGCACCGTTACAACCAAAAATGCCAATATATCCTTTGATGTTATTTTTAGCTCTTTCATTCTGGTTCTGTTTTCCCCGCCATGATAACATCTTGAGTCCATCGCTACCGCTAAATCATCTGCACGCCTGAAAGCACTGACAAATAAAGGCACCAAAATCGGTATCATTGCCTTGCCTCTTTTTATAATATTCCCACTCTCAAAGTCAGCCCCTCTTGCAGTCTGTGCCTTTATAATCTTATCGGTCTCCTCGGCAAGAGTCGGGATAAATCTTATGGCAATAGTCATCATCATAGCAATCTCATGAGAGGGGACCTTGATTTTATTAAATGGTTTTAAAAGCTTTTCCACCCCGTCTGTCAGCATTATGGGGGTAGTGGTAAGGGTCAGAAGTGATGTCCCAATTACCAAAAATATAATCCTCACCGCCATAAAAAGTGCAGAAACTATTCCCTCTCGGCTAACACCAAGAGAAAAAAATCCGAAAACATCAAGAGAAAATACCCTCTCTCCCGGTATCATAAATATATTTATTAAAACCGTGAAAACTAATATAAAAATCATTGGCTTTAATCCCTTTATTATCACCTTTACCGGGATTTTACTAAAAATTATCAAAAACAAGGTAAAAATACAAAACACGGCATACGCCAAAGGAGAATCTATTAAAAACAAGCACACCACATAAAGGATGGTTAGAATAAGCTTTATTCTTGAATCCATCCTATGCAAAAATGAGCCGGTATCTATAAATTGTCCTATTGTGATGTCTTTAAGCATTCCTTTTCCCTTCCCTGATTTTTTCTAAAATTACCTCTTTTGCAAAATTAACAGTATAAATATCGGGTCTGATATCCACCCCTTTTTCACGAAGCTTTAGGGCAAGCTGGGTGATTTGAGGAATATTTAAACCGATTTTTTTAAGTTCTTCTCCCCTTTCAAAAATCTCTGCAACACTACCTTTTGCAAAAACCCGACCATCATTCATAACGATTACGTTTTTCGCAAGGCGAGCCACTTCCTCCATGCTGTGGGACACAAAAATCACCGTCATACCGGTATTTTTGTGAAGATTTTCGATTCTGTTTAAAAGGCTATCCCGCCCGTGGGGGTCAAGACCTGCGGTCGGCTCATCTAAAATAAGAATTTCCGGCCTCATCGCCAAAACTCCCGCAATGGCGACTCTTCTTTTTTGTCCACCCGATAGTTCAAAAGGCGAACGCTCCGCCAAATCCCGGGATAATCCCACCATATCCATTGCCTCATATACGTTTTTTTCTATCTCATTTTTAGAAAGTCCCATGTTTTTAGGACCGAAGGCAATATCTTTAAATACCGTTTCTTCAAACAGCTGATATTCCGGGTATTGAAAAACCATACCCACCTTTTTCCGAATCTCTTTTAGATTTGCCTTCTTGTCGGTAATATCCACACCATTTACAAAAATCTTACCAGAAGTTGGGCGTAAAAGTGCATTAAAATGCTGTATCAGGCTTGATTTACCGGATCCGGTATGCCCGATAATCGCTAAAATATCACCGTCGGCAATCTCTAAATTTATATCATGTAGAACCTGTCTTTCATCGGGCATACCCTTCTGATAGACAAAGTTTAAATTTTCAACTTTAATCATTATAATCTTCCCTTACGCCAGATATTTTAAAAGTTCCTCAGCACACTGGTCTATATCTATAATATCCTCCGAAAGCTCTATGCCCTCTTTTCTCAAATAATGGGCTAAAAGAGTAACCTGAGGAACATCAAGGCCCAAATCTTTGATAAACTCCACCTTGGAAAAGGCCTGTTTTGGCGGCTCATCAAGGACAATCTTGCCTTTATTCATTACCACAACCCGGTCCGCCTCTGCCGCCTCGTCCATATAGTGGGTTATTAAAATCACCGTCATTCCCTGCTCACGGTTTAGCTTCTTTATGGTGTCCATAACTTCACGGCGGCCCATAGGATCCAGCATTGCAGTTGCCTCATCTAAAATAATATACTGAGGTTTCATGGCTAAAACTGCAGCAATTGCAATTCTCTGCTTTTGTCCGCCTGAGAGATTTGCCGGCGAAAACTTTGAAAATTTACTCATTCCCACCGTTTTTAGTGCCTCATCCACCCTGATTCTTATTTCTTTTGGCTCAACGCCTAAGTTTTCGGGGGCAAACGCAACCTCGTCTTCCACAACCGCCGCCACCATCTGGTTATCGGGGTTTTGGAAAACCATACCCGCATTTTTTCTTATATCGAAGGTGAATTCATCGGCGGCGGTGTCCATATTATCCACATATACCTTGCCGCCTGTGGGCAAAAGAATTGCGTTAAAATGTTTTGCCAAGGTAGACTTTCCCGACCCGTTATGACCAAGGATTGCAACAAAACTCCCCTTTTTTATTTCAAGGTCAATTCCGTCTAAAACCTTGTCCGATAGACACACTCTTCCCTCTTCATCTTCGCTTTTATATGAATATGATAACATTTCTGTTTTAATCATTTAAAACTCCTAACTTTGCCATCTTCCCGATATCCCGCAAGGCAGCACCAATTCTCCTTTTCCGATAGGTAGTCCTATCTCGTCGGCTGTAACCTTGCCGCCATATTTTTTCTGCATGGTAAGAGATAACACATTGGTCAAAACCGTTTGTGACAATCCTGTTGTATATGAATTTATAAGGAAAAATAGTGGCTTATCAGACATTATCTTCATACAGTCTTCAATCAATGGATATAGCTCGTTTTCGATTCGCCATACTTCACCGCCCGGACCTCTGCCGTATGACGGCGGATCCATAATAATTGCATCATATTCCCTGCCACGCCTTGCCTCTCTTTGCACAAATTTCTTAACGTCATCCACGATAAATCGTACAAACTTATCGCCAAGACCCGACGAAATCACATTTTCCTTTGCCCAGGTAACCATACCCTTTGATGCATCAACGTGCACCACCTCAGCACCCGCTGCCAAGGCTGCAACGGTAGCACCCCCTGTATATGCAAAAAGATTTAAAACCCTGATGGGTCTATCCGCCTTTTTTATAAGGTCTGAAAACCAGTCCCAGTTGACAGCCTGCTCAGGGAAAAGTCCGGTATGCTTAAAGCCCATAGGCTTTATGTTAAAGGTGAGGTCTTTATATTTTACTGTCCATGCCTCAGGCATATTTTTATTTATAAATCTCCACTTCCCACCGCCGGTGTTACTTCTTAGATAATGTGCATCAGCTTTTTTCCATTCACCGGGGGCCACCTTAGATGTCCAGATAGCCTGGGGTTCCGGGCGACATAACATTATGTCCTTCCAGTATTCTAGTTTTTCACCGTTAGCACTATCTAAAAGCTTATAATCCTTCCATTCATTTGCAAGCCACATATCGTAAAACCTCATTTTTATTTTTTCATATATAAATATACCATTTTCCATAGATTTTGTCAAGATTTCTCTTGTTTTCATCTCACCTTTTTGGCAAATCATTAAATGATATTTTGTCATTTTTTGATTGTTAATTTTTTATTAATTTTACTAAATTTTATTGGATTATATATTGATTTTTATGAGAATTTATAGTATAATTATAATGGATAATTTTTTAGAAAGTGAAAATAAATATGAACAATATTACCAACAAAACAAAGAATGCCTTTGTTCCGGATTTTTCAGGGGTGAATAAACCCGATTGCAAGATTTACAAAGGCACTCCCCATATTATAAATAAAAACAGAAATTCGCTGATATTTGCAAACGCGATCACCATAGTACTGTGTATTGTCTGTATGATAACCTGTGCTATAGTATCAGTTGTTGTGGGTGCAGGGAACCAATCAATTCAGGATTTATGCCGTCTCATTATTATGTTTTCGTGCATTGCGGTGGTCCTCACACTTTGTGCACTCTCGCCTATGATTATTTCCTTTAATAAGACAATGTCAAAGATTTACCTTTGCGTATCTCACGAGGGGATTGAAGGCATCACAAAAAACCAGAATAATAAGTTTGTCTATTATAAACTGACATATGACGAGTTGGATTCCATAGTCTATACAATCAACGATGTGGTTATAAAAACCACCACCGGCGAGTTGCTTATATATGACGTTTTCTATGATCCTCACGAAATATATAAAACTATCTTTAAGATGTCAGGAGAACTGGAAAGACTAGCTATGTAATGATAAGAGAATAGCGGAATATCCGTTACTCTCTTTTTTATGCCTTGATAAAAATAAAAAAAGATGTGAACTTTCACATCTTTTTTTATTTTAAAATTATACTAATTCAACTATTGCCATAGGTGCAGCATCGCCACGACGAGGACCTGCCTTGATTACTCTTGTGTAACCACCGTTTCTTTCAGCGTATTTAGGAGCAATCTCGTCAAACAGCTTCTTAACTACATCCTCCTTAGTAATAAATGCTAAGGCTTGACGACGTGAATGTAATGTATTTGTTTTTCCAAGAGTTATCATCTTTTCAGCTAAACTTCTTGTTTCTTTTGCTCTTGTTAGAGTTGTTTCAATTCTGCCGTTTTCAAGCAAACTTGTAACTAAGTTTCTCAAAAGTGCCATTCTTTGGTCGGTCGGCAAATTTAATTTTCTTGTTCCTGGCATTAACATTACCTCCTTTCATTAAGGGGAGTTTAGTCTTCTTCTTCTCTTAGTTCAAGACCCAACTCGTTTAATTTGTGTATTACTTCTTCAAGCGACTTTCTACCAAGGTTTCTAACCTTCATCATATCCTCTTCGGTCTTATCGATAAGGTCTTCAACCGTATTGATTGCGGCACGCTTCAAGCAATTGTATGAACGTACTGATAAATCCAATTCTTCGATTGTCATTTCAAGCACCTTCACCTTTTTGTCTTCTGCCTTTTCAATAATCGGCACAGCATTTCTGCCTTCCTCTGAAAGGTCAACGAAGAGAAGAAGTAGGTCGTTCATAATCTTTGCTGCAAGGCTCACTGCCTCGTCAGGCTTGATTGTTCCGTCGGTCCAAACCTCAACAGATAATGTTTCTCTGTCAATATACTGACCAACTCTTGTATTTTCTACTGTATAGTTAACCTTCTTAACCGGTGTATAGATTGAATCCACTGGTATAACACCAACAGGCGGTTGCATATTCATCTTGTTTCTTTCAGCAGAAACATAGCCTCTACCCTTGGAAATAGTGATTTCCATATATAACTTTGCATCTTCATTTAAAGTTGCAATGTGTAGCTCTGGGTTGAATATTTCAAGCTCGTCGTCTGTTTTGATGTCGGCAGCGGTAATTTCACATGCACCCTTTGCCTCAATATATACAGTCTTTGTTGCATTACCATGAAGTTTTAAAGATAGCTTCTTAAGATTTAAAATAATCTCAGTTACATCTTCTTTAACCCCAGGGACTGTTGAAAATTCGTGCTGGATACCTTCAATCTTGATTGAAGTAACAGCAGCGCCCGGCAATGATGACAATAAAATTCTGCGTAGTGAGTTACCCAAGGTTGTGCCGTAGCCACGTTCTAATGGGGTTACAACAAACTTACCGTAATTATCTGTCATCTGCGTACATTCAATATTAGGCTTTTCCATTTCTATCATCTTTAGAAACCCTCCTTCACATATTCATGTAACTTAATAATTTACCGAGGGTGACAACATTTATTACTTAGAATACAATTCGACAATTAGATGTTCTTCAACTTCGTAATCAATGTCATCTCTAGCCGGTAATGCTACAACTTTACCTGTAAGTGTGTTCTTGTCCATGTCTAACCACTTTGGAACTAAGCGTGAAGCATTAGTTTCAACGATTTCCTTCATTCTGTCGGAATTCTTAGACTTTTCTCTTACAGTAATAACATCACCTTGCTTAATTAAATATGAAGGAATGTTTACCTTTTTACCATTTACAAGAATGTGACCGTGGTTAACGATTTGTCTTGCTTCACGTCTTGTGTTTGCAAGTCCCATTCTGAAAACTACGTTATCAAGTCTTGTTTCTAGAATTTGTAAAAGCATTTCACCTGTGATACCACTCTTCTTTGTTGCCATCACATAGTACTTTCTGAATTGCTTTTCAAGTACACCGTAGATGAACTTAACCTTTTGCTTTTCTGTAAGCTGTAGGCCGTATTCAGATTGCTTTTTTCTGCTTTGCTTAGGGTTTCTGTTTGACTTCTTGTCAATACCCATAACAGTAGGCTCAATGCCTAATGTTTTACATCTTTTTAATATAGGCTGCATATTTTTAGCCATTGCTTTTACCTCCTTTTACTTTCTTATACATACAATAAATCACACACGTCTTCTCTTAGGTGGTCTGCAACCATTGTGTGGGATAGGAGTAACATCTTTAATCATGCTAACTTCTAAGCCTGCTGCCTGAAGTGCTCTGATTGCAGCTTCACGGCCAGCACCAGGGCCTTTTACATATACTTCAACAGTCTTAAGACCATGCTCCATAGCTGCCTTTGCTGCTGTTTCAGCTGCTGATTGTGCAGCAAACGGAGTGCTCTTTCTTGAACCTCTGAAGCCTAAACCACCGGCACTTGCCCAAGATAATGCGTTACCTGCAGTATCTGTAATAGTAACTATTGTATTGTTGAAAGTTGAACGGATATGCGCTGCACCCTTTTCAATATTCTTTCTGTCACGACGCTTTGTACGTGTAGTTTTCTTCGCTACTTTTGCCATTCCAGTTTAGCTCCTCTCTTATTTCTTCTTATTAGCCATAGTCTTTGCAGGGCCTTTTCTTGTTCTTGCGTTATTCTTTGTATTTTGTCCTCTAACAGGAAGTCCCTTTCTATGTCTAATTCCTCTGTAACAACCGATTTCCATCAATCTCTTAATATCTAGGGCAACTTGTCTTCTCAAGTCACCTTCAACGGTATATTCTGCATCAATGGTTTCTCTTAACTTGTTGATTTCTTCTTCGGTTAAATCCTTAACTCTTGTATCAGGATTTACGCCGTTTTTAGCTAAAATCTTCTGAGAACTCTTAAGGCCGATACCGTAGATATAGGTCAAAGCAACTTCGATTCTTTTTTCTCTTGGTAAGTCAACACTTGCTATTCTTGCCATTTTTACACCTCCATGTATAAATTCATAATAATCCTACACTGCGGGGGATTTTGTCCGCCGCTTTAATTAAATATTAAAACCCATTCTGAGTCTGCAAATATTTTCTGCAGCAGCCGCCCCCGAACAAGTCATAAACAAAATTTATCCAATTAACCCTGCTTTTGCTTGTGCTTAGGGTTTTCGCAGATTACCATAATCTTGCCTTTTCTCTTTATAATTTTGCACTTTTCGCAGATAGGTTTTACTGATGGACGTACTTTCATAAAATTTACCTCCTTATTTTGAACGCCATGTGATTCTTCCTCTTGTCAGATCATATGGTGACATTTCAAGTTTAACCTTATCACCCGGAAGAATCTTTATGAAGTTCATTCTTAATTTACCTGAAATATGGGCCAGAATCTGGTGACCATTTTCAAGTTCAACCTTAAACATTGCATTGGGCAGTGTCTCTACAACTGTGCCCTCTAATTCCATAACATCGTCTTTAGCCAAAGAAAAAACCTCCCTTAAACTCTTTTTACGTTTTCCGCCAGAATTTCTCTTATCTGATAATTTTCCGAAAATTCCCTTTCGGTGATATCAAGAGAACCCTGAAGATGTTTTAATTTCTTTTTCTTAGGTTTTTCAATCTTCCTAAGCTTTCCGTCAGCTACATATGCATATCCTTTTTCCATTGCCACAACAAGCAGTAAACTTCCCTTATCGTGACCCGCAATAGAACGGACAATGCTTCCTACTTTAATCTCCATTTCATCCTCCTAAAGTGTCAGTATTTCGCATCCATCTTTAGTGATTAAAATGGTGTTTTCATAGTGAGCCGACAAACTTCCATCCTCTGTAACAACTGTCCAGTCATCTTCCAGGACACACACGTCATATTCGCCGGCATTGACCATCGGCTCAATGGCCAGAGTCATACCCGCTGCAAGCTTAACACCCTTTCCCGCTTTACCGAAATTCGGAACATTGGGGTCTTCGTGTAAGTTTTTGCCGATTCCGTGGCCGACTAAATCTCTTACCACAGAAAAACCGTTTTTTTCTACGTGCTCCTGAATTGCTGCCGAGATATCTCCAAGTTTTCCGCCGTGTCTGGCATACTTTATTCCTTCAAAGAAACTCTCCTTGGTAACCTCAATAAGACGCATCGCCTCATCAGATACCCGGCCTACAGGGAAGGTTCTTGCAGCATCTCCGTGAAAACCGTCAATATACGCTCCTACATCGATGCTTATTATATCGCCATCTGCTAACTTTACGTTAGCTGATGGTATTCCGTGCACAACCTCGTCATTTCGGGATGCACATATACTTCCCGGAAAACCGTTATAATTTAAGAAGGATGGTTTGGCTCCTCTTGAAACAATGTAATTTAGTGCGATTTTGTCAAGCTGCTTGGTGGTAACGCCCGGTTTTATATGCTTTTCCAATTCTTTTAAAACTTCCCCGGTAATTTTACACGCAAGCCTCATCTTTTCGATTTCCGATTTAGACTTTATCGTTATCATAAATTACTTCTCCAAAAGCCTTTGGCTTTATCGGTCGAGTCCAAGAGCCTTTGATACCTCTTTTGTGGTATCGGAAATCTCTTCCTGACCGTATGCTATAACCAATTTACCTTTTTGAGCATAAAAGTCCTTAATTGGCTCTGTTTGCTCATGATAAATCTTCAAGCGTTCCTTAACAGTTTCTTCTGTATCATCAGCACGCTGTAAAAGGTCACCACCGCAGGTGCATTTATCACCATTTGGTGACGGCTTATATACCGTGTGATACGGAGTGCCGCAAAGCTTACATTCTCTTCTGCCGGTAACTCTCTCGACTATTGCCTCATCCTTAACTTCTAAGGATAAAACCTTATCTATCTCAATACCCGAAGCATCAAGTGCCTCAGCCTGATTGATAGTTCTTGGGAAACCGTCGAGAATGAAACCGTCTTTACAGTCATCTTGTTTTAAACGCTCTCCGACTATGTCTACTATAATTTCGTCAGGTACAAGCTTTCCCTGATTTATATATTTTTCGGCAATCTTGCCTAACTCTGTGCCTTCACGGATGGCAGTCCTTAACATAACCCCTGTCGAGATAGTATGAACACCCAATCGGGCAGATATTATCTCTGCTTGCGTTCCCTTTCCCGCACCCGGAGGTCCTAATAAAATTAGTTTCATCTTTAAGCCACCTCTCACTAGTTGTATATATTAATCAAGAAATCCTTTATAGTGACGCATTGTCATTTGTGATTCGATTTGTCTTACAGTTTCAAGAGCTACACCTTCCATAATAAGAAGTGATGTACCGCCAAGCTGTAAGCTTGCCATACCAAACACCGAACCAAAGATAATAGGCATAATTGCGATAATTCCTAAGAATATAGCACCTACTAAATTAAGTCTGTTTGATACCTTTGAAATGAAATCACTTGTTGGCTTACCAGGTCTGTAACCCGGGATATATCCGCCTGACTTCTTCATGTTATTTGCAATTTCAATCGGATTGAATTGGATTGAAGTATAGAAATATGTGAAGAAGATGATTAGGAGGAAGTAAAGTACAGAATATACAATATCTGTCCACCAAGGACCCATACCTGCACTCAAGCATCCAAGTAATGTTCCGCCAAGACCTGTTTGCGGAACGTTTCCGCCGTTTGCAAGTCTTACGATTGTAGCAGGGAATGCCATAATACTTGATGCAAAGATGATTGGCATAACGCCCGCCATAACAACCTTAATCGGGATGTTAGTGCTTTGACCGCCGTACATCTTTCTTCCAACAACACGCTTTGCGTATTGAACAGGGATTTTTCTCTCAGCAGAGTTAAACATTACAACGAATGTAACAGCAAGGATTGCAAATACTAAGATCGCCAATGCCTTTATAACACCTGAAACGTTAAATCCTTCTGATAAGAACTGGTTGTAAACAGCCATAACACCTTGCGGTATTCTTGATACGATACCGGCAAAGATGATCATTGATACGCCGTTTCCTAATCCCTT
Organism: Clostridia bacterium; assembly: GCA_045603125.1. Taxonomy (GTDB): domain Bacteria; phylum Bacillota; class Clostridia; order UBA1381; family UBA1381; genus CAKSFT01. The sequence goes on from JAZULN010000100.1 coordinate 25,551, forward strand.
TTCTGTAATAATTTCACCCAGCCATACGATAAATGCTGTACCGGCTGTAAAGGTTAGTGTTATTACGAAGAATCCTAAAACATCAGGTCTTGTGATAACGCTTGTTGTGTTGCCGTTTGCAACACCCATGTTCCATAGGGTTACATATAGGCCTGCACCTTGAACAAACGCTAAAACGATACCTAAATATCTTGTGATTTTGTTAATCTTTTTTCTTCCCTCAAAACCTTCTTTTGAAAGTCTCTCAAGGGCTGGAATTGCAACTGTCAAAAGTTGCACAATGATTGATGCGTTGATGTATGGAGATACACCAAGTGCCATTACTGTAGCATTTTCAAACGCACCACCTGTAAACACGTTAAACAGTGAGAACAAGTCTGTTCCGCCACCGCCTAAGAATGTTTGCATCGCTTCTTTACTTAAATATGGAACCGGAATATGTGCCCCAAATCTAAAGATTATAAGCATGAAAAGTGTAAAAAATATTCTTCTTCTTAAGTCAGGTATTTTAAATGCATTCTTAATGGTAGTAAACACTTAAATCACCTCTGCCTTTCCGCCGGCCTTTTCTATCTTTTCTTTAGCCTGGGCAGAATATTTTGCCACCTTTACGTTCAAATTCTTTGTAAGCTCGCCTCTGCCAAGAATCTTAATTCCGTCTAAAACCTTGCTTACAACTCCGGTTTCTTTTAATAATTCAGCAGTTACCTCTGTACCATTTTCGAATCTTTCCAATTCAGAAACGTTGATTGTAACATACTCTTTAGCAAATATATTGTTAAAACCTCTCTTTGGAAGACGTCTGTAGATCGGCATTTGACCACCTTCAAAGCCCGGTCTTACACCGCCGCCTGAACGAGCCTTTTGACCCTTATGACCCTTACCAGAAGTTTTACCGTTACCAGAACCAATACCTCTACCTACTCTCTTGGCTGCAAACTTTGAGCCTTCTGCAGGTTGTAGTTCGTCTAATCTCATTTGCTACACCTCCTTCTTGTCAATATCAATTAGTTTTCTTCAACTTCCACAAGGTGTGATACCTTTTTAATCATACCTCTAATTTGAGGAGTATCGTTATGCACAGCAACATCTCTGATTTTTGTTAAGCCTAATGCCTTGATTGTTGCTATTTGGTCTTTCTTGCAACCAATAGTGCTTTTGATTTGTTTAACTTTTAAACTAGCCATTTGTTGCTACCTCCTTAACCTTTGATTTGGTCAACGGTTTTGCCTCTTAGCTTTGCAACCTCATCGATTTGCTTAAGCTCTGCTAAACCTGCTATAGTAGCTCTAACTACATTTTTCTTGTTGTTTGAACGTAAGCACTTTGTTCTGATATCCTTAATACCTGCCATTTCCAAAACTGCTCTGGCAGCACCGCCGGCGATAACACCGGTACCTTGTTTTGCAGGTTTAATAAGAACTTTGCCCGCTCCGAACTCACCAATTACTTCGTGAGGGATTGTTGTTCCAACTAATGGAACCTTAATCATATTCTTCTTTGCATCCTCGATACCTTTTCTGATAGCATCAGGGATTTCAGCAGCCTTACCTGTACCGCAGCCTACATGACCGTTTCCGTCGCCGACTACCATAAGTGCGCTAAATCTGAAAGTTCTACCACCTTTAACAACCTTAGCAACACGATTTATTTCAACCAATGTTTCTTGAATGTCTAATGTTGATGCATCTATTCTTTCAGCCACAAAATCTACCTCCTAACTCTTAGAAATCTAAGCCGCCTTCTCTTGCACCTTCTGCAAGAGCAGCAACTCTGCCGTGATACACATATCCGCCTCTGTCGAATACTACAGCCTTGATGCCCTTTTCAAGTGCCTTTTTAGCAATAGCATTTCCAACAGCCTTCGCTGCATCACAATTTCCGCCGTATTCCTTGAAATCCTTATCCATGCTTGATGCTGCAACTAAGGTTACGCCCTTAGTATCATCAATAATCTGAGCATAGATGTGATTTAAACTTCTGTAGACGTTTAGACGAGGTCTCTCCGCAGTTCCGGAGATGTTCTTTCTAACTCTTGCGTGACGTCTTAATCTTGCAACATTACTACTTTTCTTATTTATCATTTAAGAACACTCCTTTCTTATTTCTTCTTAGCTCCCGCTTTACCTTCTTTACGTCTGATTACCTCATCAACATACTTAATACCCTTGCCCTTATAAGGTTCCGGCATTCTGTATTCTCTGATTTTTGCAGCCGTTTCGCCAACAACTTCCTTATTTGCACCGCTTACAATGATCTTGTTAGGAGCAGGAACTTCGATTGTGATACCTTCTGCTGCAACATATTCAACAGGGTGTGAGTAACCTAAACCTAAAACTAGAGTCTTGCCTTGCATTTGTGCTCTGTAACCAACACCGTTGATTTCAAGTTCCTTCTTGAAACCTTCTGTAACGCCGATTACCATGTTGTTTATCAATGTTCTTGTTAAACCATGTAACGCCTTATGCATCTTTTCTTCAGATGGTCTTTCAACGATGATTTCGTTGCCTTCCATCTTGATAATCATATCTTTGTGAAGTGTTCTGGTTAAAGTAGCCTTTGGGCCCTTAACTGTCACTTCATTGTCTTTACCAATTTTAACTTCAACACCTGATGGTATTGTAATTGGTAACTTACCAATTCTTGACATTTCCAATGTCCTCCTTAACTTAAATTTTCTCTACATAAAATGTAGGTTTTCAGTTTAATTTTATTACCAAACAAATGCTAATACTTCGCCGCCGATATTTTGCTTTCTTGCTTCTTTATCGGTCATGATGCCTTTAGATGTTGATATAATTGCGATACCTAAGCCCTTCAATACCTTTGGAAGTTCTTCAGCACCGGCATATATTCTAAGACCCGGCTTTGATACTCTCTTTAAGCCACTGATAACTTTTTCTTTGTTGTTACCGTACTTAAGAGCAACTCTAATAACGCCTTGTTTGCCGTCTTCAATTACTTGATAGCTCTTTACATATCCTTCGTTCAAAAGAATTTCAGCGATTGCCTTTTTCATGTTTGACGCAGGGATATCAACTGTTTCGTGTTTTGCAGAGTTTGCGTTTCTGATACGAGTAAGCATATCTGCGATTGGATCAGTTATTTGCATTAAATTTACCTCCTTTCAAATTCCACATAAGAATCTGAATATATATTACCAGCTAGCCTTTCTAACACCCGGGATTTGACCCTTGTATGCCAATTCTCTAAAGCAAATACGGCAAATACCGAATTTTCTTAAATAACCATGAGGTCTTCCGCAAATCTTACATCTTGTGTAGCTTTGTGTGGAGTGCTTAGGCTTTCTTTGTTGTTTAATAACCATAGATTTCTTTGCCATTTTGTTTCCTCCTTAACTATTAACCACGGATGAATGGTGCGCCCATAAGGCTTAAAAGCTCACGAGCCTCTTCATCTGTTTTCGCTGTAGTTACAACAATGATGTCCATACCTCTGATTTTATCAATCTTATCATAGTCGATTTCCGGGAATATTAACTGTTCTTTAATACCTAAAGAATAGTTACCTCTTCCATCAAAAGAATTAGCACTGATTCCTCTGAAGTCACGTACTCTTGGCAATGCAACATTGAAGAGTCTGTCTAAGAATTCATACATCTTTTCAGCTCTTAGAGTTACCTTACAGCCAATGTTCATGCCTTCTCTTAACTTAAAGTTAGCAACTGACTTTCTAGCCTTTGTTACTATCGGCTTTTGACCTGTTATCAATGCCAAGTCGTTACAAGCAGCTTCAATAACCTTTGGGTTATCCTTAGCATCGCCCATACCGATATTTATAACGATTTTATCAATCTTTGGAATCTGCATCGAACTTTTATAACCGAACTTTGTCATAAGAGCAGGAGCAACTTCTTTTAAATATTTATCTTTCATTCTTGCCATTGTTCTTAACTTAACCTCCTCTCAAGTATTAGTCGTTGAATACTTCTTGACACTTCTTGCAGTATCTTGCCTTTGAACCGTCTTCTAAAACTTTAACGCCGGTTCTTGCAGCCTTGCCGCACTTAGAACATACTCTCAATACATTTGATGCATCGATTGCAGCCTCAACGTGGATGATTCCACCTTCTTGGCCTTGCGCTCTTGGCTTCTGGTGCTTTGTTGCCATAGCAACGCCTTCAACGATTACTTTTCCATCTTCTGGAATTGCGGTAATTACCTTACCTTCTTTACCCTTATCTTTACCGGAGATTACCTTAACTAAATCTCCTCTTTTAACATGCATTTTCTTCATTGTTTAGGACCTCCTTAAATAACTTCGGGAGCCAATGATAAAATCTTCATGTACTCTTTATCTCTCAATTCTCTTGCCACAGGGCCAAAGATACGAGTACCTCTTGGATTCTTATCATCTCTTACTATAACTGCTGCGTTCTCATCGAATCTGATGTATGAACCGTCAGCTCTTCTTGACTCTTTTACAGTTCTAACTACAACAGCCTTAACTACATCACCCTTTTTAACTACTCCGCCCGGTGTTGCCTTTTTAACTGAACAGATGATTTCGTCACCTACTGCTGCATATCTTTTTTTGGAGCCGCCCATAACACGAATACACATTACTTCCTTTGCGCCTGTATTGTCAGCGACCTTTAAGCGTGTTTGTTGTTGTATCATGCTTTTTCTCCTTTCCGGCTAAAAATTATTGTGCCTTTTCTACAATTTCAACTAATCTCCATCTCTTATCCTTTGATAGAGGTCTTGTTTCCATTACCTTTACTTTATCACCCTTAGCACAGATGTTTTCTTCGTCATGTGCCTTTAACTTATATGTCTTTTTAACAACTTTTCCATAAAGTGGGTGCTTAACACTATATTCGATAGCAACTACGATTGTTTTGTCCATCTTGTTGCTTATAACTTTACCGATTTTTACCTTACGGCTATTTCTTTCCACTTAAGTGTCCTCCTTTCATACAATTTGCATTGTAATCACTAAAACTCTTTGAAAAATCCGTTATTAGATTGCAGAACCTTCTAATTCTCTTTCATGAATGATGGTTTTAATACGAGCGACAGTTTTCTTAACTTCACCAATCTTCTGTGGATTTTCCAGTTGGTTTATAGCGTTTTGAAATCTCAATTGGAATAATTCCTGCTTGCAAGCTGCTAGCTTTTCTGTCAATTCTTCAGTTGACATTTCTCTGAGCTCATTTATTTTCATCTTATGCACCATCCTCTGCTTCACGTTTTACAAATTTACATTTAACCGGTAATTTGTGCATAGCAAGACGCATAGCCTCACGAGCTACTTCTTCGCTAACGCCACCGATTTCGAACATAATTCTGCCTGGCTTTACTACTGCTACCCAGTACTCAGGACTACCCTTACCTGAACCCATTCGAGTTTCAGCAGGCTTTTGTGTTATAGGCTTGTCTGGGAATATCTTAATCCAAACCTGACCGCCTCTTTTTGTGTATCTTGTCATAGCGATACGGGCTGCTTCAATTTGTCTTGAAGTAATCCAGCTTGGCTCTAATGCCTGTAAGCCGTATTCACCGTTAGATACCACGTTGCCGCGTGTTGCTTTACCCTTCATTCTACCACGCATAACTTTTCTGTGTTTTACTCTCTTAGGTAACAACATGATTATCTTCCTCCCTTCGGCTTATTACTTTGAGCCTTCTTATTGTCGTGAAGAACCTCACCCTTATAAATCCAAACCTTGATACCCAAGATACCGTATGTGGTCATTGCTTCAGCAAAACCGTAGTCGATATCTGCTCTCAATGTCTGTAGAGGAATAGTTCCTTCGTGATATTGCTCTGTTCTTGCGATTTCTGCACCGCCTACACGGCCTGAAACTGCTGTCTTAATACCCTTAATGCCAAGTCTCATTGCTCTTCCCATAACCTGCTTCATAGCACGTCTGAAAGAAATTCTTCTTTCAAGTTGAGCAGCAATGTTTTCAGCAACTAATTGTGCATTTGTATCAGGTTGCTTAACTTCCATGATGTTAACGTTAACACTCTTTTTAGTCATCTTTTCAACCTGTGATTTTAACTTGTCGATTTCTGCACCGCCACGGCCAATGATGATACCTGGCTTTGCAGCATGGATTGTGATGAATACTTTGTTTTGCTTTCTTTCGATTACGATTTTAGCAACTCCTGCATCAAAACAAGCCTTCTTGACAAATTTTCTGATATTGTAATCTTCAACCAATTGGTCTCCGAAATCCTTTTTACCTGCAACCCATTTAGAATCCCAGTCTTTAATAACTCCGACTCTTAGGCCGTGAGGATTAACTTTTTGTCCCATTAGGAATACCTCCTTCTTCGATTATTCTTCTTCTTTCACTACCAAAGTGATATGACTTGTTCTCTTTAAGATTCTGAATGCTCTACCTTGTGCTCTTGGTCTTACTCTCTTTAGAGTAGGTCCTTGAGTTGCGAAACATTCTGATACATATAATTTATTTACATCCATATTGTGATTATTAACAGCGTTAGCGATTGCTGAAGCTAAAAGCTTTTCTAAATATTCGCTTGCTGATTTAGGTGTATTCTTTAATATACCCATAGCAACACCAACAGGCTTGTTTCTGATTAAATCTAAAACAATCTTAACCTTTCTTGATGAAATACGAGCATATCTCAAAATTGCACGTGCTTCCATTTATGGAGTCCTCCTTTCAATATATGTCTAAATATTATTTAGAAGTCTTTGCTCCTGCGTGACCCTTATAAGTTCTTGTTGGAGCAAATTCACCCAATCTGTGTCCGACCATATCTTCACTGATAAATACAGGAACATGCTTTCTGCCATCGTGAACGGCAATTGTATGACCTACCATTTCAGGAAATATTGTAGAAGCTCTTGACCAGGTCTTTACTACCTTTTTCTCGTTTGCTGCGTTCATAGCGTCAATTCTTGACATTAAACGTTCTTCGACAAAAGGTCCCTTTTTAAGTGATCTACCCATTCTCTAATTTCCTCCTTTCGGAAATTTAACAGTTATTATTTATCGTTTCTTCTCTTAACAATGAACTTGTTAGACTTATTCTTATGCTTTCTAGTCTTAAGACCAAGCGCTGGCTTACCCCAAGGAGTAACCGGTGCAGGACGTCCGATAGGTGATTTACCTTCACCACCGCCGTGAGGGTGGTCGTTAGGGTTCATTACAACACCACGAACTGTAGGTCTCCAACCCATGTGACGCTTTCTACCTGCTTTACCGATAAAGTCGGA
>JAZULN010000101.1:0-11554 GCA_045603125.1 Clostridia bacterium
AAGTCGGAGGCCAAGCGGTCTTAGGAAGACAAGGGTTAAGGGCAACTCCTTGGCTCACAGCACGACATGGCTACGATCCGACTACAGGATGCCCACGAAGCGATAAGACCGACAAGTGTTTATATAACACCGGACTCGGTAAAATCAAAGCTAAGCCCTGACCAGTTTAAGCTATATAAACTAATCTGGGAAAGATTTGTGGCAAGTCAGATGTCAGCGGCGATTTATGAATATGAAACAGCCCTGATAGATTCAGGCGATTACACCTTCAAGGCTACCGGCACAAGACTCAAATTCAAAGGCTATATGGCGGTATATATTGAAGGAACAGACGAATCGAAGGAGAAGGATAAGACCTTGCCGAAACTTCATATCGGTCAGGAGCTAAAGATGAATAGTATTGAGGCAAAGCAACACTTTACTCAACCACCTCTTAGATTTACCGAAGCAAGTCTTGTTCATGAGCTTGAGGAAAACGGTATCGGCAGACCTAGTACTTATGCCCCGACTATCACAACCATCATCTCAAGAGGCTATGTTACAAGAAGCAAAAAGATTTTAATGCCGACAGAACTTGGTATGATTACAACCGATATTATGAAAAATAATTTCAAGGATATCGTAGATGTTGAGTTTACAGCAGGCATGGAAAATCAGCTCGACGCCGTTGAAGAAGGAAAGCTTTCATGGGTTAAGGTTTTAAAGGACTTCTACCCTGATTTTGATAAAAACTTAAAAGTAGCAACCGAGAAAATCCAAAAGATTACCATAAAAGACGAAGTTTCCGACGTAAAATGTGAAAAGTGCGGAAGAATGATGGTATATAAGCTGAGTAAGTTTGGAAAATTCCTTGCGTGCCCCGGTTATCCTGAATGTAAAAACACTATGACCATTCGCTACGAAACGGGGGCGAAATGCCCGAAATGCGGTGGAGAAGTCTTAATTAAGCGTTCGAAAAGAGGTAAGGAATATTACCCATGCGAACATATGCCAAAATGCGACTTTATTGCATGGGATAGACCGGTTGCCGGTAAGACTTGTCCGAAATGCGGCGGAATTTTACTAAAGAAAAACGGAAAAGCCAAAAAGATTTACTGCCCGAAAGACGGTTGCGGATATGAAGAAACTCTAAAGGGGAAGGAATAATGACAGTAAAAGTTATCGGAGCCGGACTTGCCGGCTGTGAGGCGGCTTTGCAGCTTGCCAAATTCAGCATAGATGTAGAGCTTTATGAGATGAAGCCGAAAAAATTCACCCCTGCCCATAAAAGTGAGAATTTTTCCGAGCTTGTATGCTCAAATTCTCTAAAGGCTGAGAGGGTGGAGAACGCTTGCGGACTCCTAAAAGAGGAAATGCGGTATTTTGGCTCGGTTATAATGGAGGCAGCAGACCAAACTAAGGTTCCGGCAGGCGGTGCATTAGCGGTTGACCGTGACGAGTTTTCGCTATATATTACCAAAAAAATCAAGGGAAATCCGAAAATCACAGTAACATCGGAGGAAGTTACAAAGATTAACCCTGATGAATATACAATAATTGCCGCCGGACCTCTTGCAAGTGAAGGACTTTCCGAGGAGATACGAAAGCTTACCGGAAGCGATAATATGTATTTTTATGATGCGGCGGCACCGGTAATATTTAAAGACAGTATTGATTTTGAAAAGGTCTTTTATGCAGCACGTTACGACAGAGGAACTGCAGACTATATAAACTGCCCGATGACAAAAGAAGAATATTTAAAATTCTATGAAGAGTTGGTGGGTGCAGAAACTACGCCTTTAAAAGATTTTGAAAACCAAAAGGTTTTTGAAGGGTGTATGCCGGTTGAGGTTATGGCAAAGCGTGGAGTGGATACTCTTTTATTCGGACCCCTAAAGCCGGTGGGACTAAAAAATCCCAAAACCGGCAAGGACGATGCATATGCAGTCGTTCAGTTAAGGCAGGATAATAAAGATGCAACACTATATAATATGGTAGGTTTTCAGACAAATTTAAAATGGGGCGAGCAAAAACGGGTATTTTCAATGATTTCAGGCATGGAGAATGCCGAGTTTGCACGATATGGCGTGATGCACAGAAATACCTATATAAATGCACCAAAGATACTTAATAAATACTACCAAATGAAAAAACACCCGAAAATCTTCTTTGCAGGTCAGATTTCGGGAGTTGAAGGTTATGTTGAGTCGGCATCGTCGGGGATTTTGGCAGGATATAATATGGCAAAGCTGATTTTGGGAGAAGAGATGTTTGAGCCTGACCCAAAGACTGCAATCGGATCTTTACCTATTTATATATCGGACGAAACAAAGGATTCCATCCAGCCGATGAATGCAAATTTCGGGATAATTGAGAGTTGGCCTGAGCGGATCAGAGGCGGTAAGGTTGAACGGTATAAATTGATTGCAAAAAGAGCTATCGATACCATAAAAGCTCAGCTTAGAGTTTCAGAATAAGCCTTAAAGTTAAACCTAATAGAAAAACTGAAGAAAAAATTACACCCCAAAGGAGCTTTGATGCTTTTTTGGGGGATTTTTTTGCCTCCTTCGGGAAATATCCAGAAACAATTTTTTCGGCTTCTGCCACTATATCTTGTGGTTTGTAAATTGCGTCTTCTTTTAGGATAATTATCGCCTGATAAATGGATTCCGATGATAGATTATCTAAAATTATTACTCGTTTTTCTTTATTTTTCATCTTGATAACCCCCATAAATTTAACAATTTCTTAGTAAATTACAAGAATATTACATATGGATATTTTCACCAAATTTTAGAAAAATATACAAGGATTATGCACATTTTTTGCCCAAAATCCAGAAAAACGGCAAATTTTAAATGGAATAAATTTCCAAATGTTGGTATATTATGGAATAAAATTTGTAAAAATTATATAGAAAGACCATTTTTTGGGGGGTTCAGATAGACCGGAAATTGGTGGAATGTAACAACTTCTTAATAATTTGGTTGACAATCTCCAAATATGTATAGTATAATGCAGGGGATGTGTTAGGAGGTAGAAAAATGTTTTTAGAAAAGCTACGCAATAACTATCGCAATAAAAAAAGTCTTGCCACTACATTAGCCTTTATAGTAATGGTTAGTATGTTAACCATGGGGGCAATAACTGACATTGAGGCAAAGACGGTAACATTGGTTCAAAAGGACAGTTTTAATAACACAGAATATAGACGGAACATTGTAACCAGAAAAGCGACGCTGGAAGAGTTTCTCAAAGAGCAGGGAATAACTCTTTCGGAGGAAGACATTGTAGATACAGAGCTGTCAGAGAAGCTTCAATCCAAACAGGTAATTACAATAGCCAAATCAAAGGTGATTGAAATTCATATCGACGGCCAGATAAGGTTCGAGAGAACTACAGGAAATACTGTCGCAAAAGCGTTGGAGTTATCCGGACTTGGGATTGTGGACTCTGATATTGTGACACCGGACCGGGACGTGGATATAACAGACGGCTTGGTTATAAATGTGGTTCGTTTTGGGACTACAGAAGAAACGGTTATAACTGAAATTCCATATAAGGCAATAGTTGAGTATGACGATACCCGTTATCTTGGTGATGATTTGCTAAAGCAGGGTGGGGTCAAGGGTCAAAAAACAGAAGTATTTAACGTAACAAGGACAGACGGAGTCGAGACTAACAGGGAATTAGTGTCATCGGTTGTGGATTTTGAGCCGATAGATGAGATTTTAATAAAGGGTACAAAGCAAAAAGAGGCAGTTGTATCAAAGAAGCAGACAATGGCTGCAGCAAATAAGAGCTTTGAGGTGGCAAGTAAAGACAGAACCCATCCGGCAGGCTTTAGCTATAAGAGAGCAATAACCGTCAGTGCAACTGCATATTCGTCTCACCCTTCGGAAAATGGCGGATATTCAAAAACTGCATACGGCTTAATTCCTCAATATGGCGTTGTGGCAGTTGACCCGAAGGTCATACCCCTTGGCACAAAGCACTATATCGAATCCTCTGACGGAGGTGCGTCATGGGTTTATGGGTACTGTATCGCAGGTGATACAGGCGGTGCTATAAAAGGCAATAAGGTTGACCTTTGCTTTAATACAAAATCCGAGTGCAGAAAATTTGGCAGAAAGACTGCTACTGTATATATTATTGGATAAATTTAAATTTCCGGACGGGGGGTATCCCTGTTCGGATTTTGTGCTATAAAATAAGGAGAGAAAGATGGAACTTACAGACATTAGGGTTATAAAAGACATTGTGAGAGATTTCGGATTTAGTTTCTCAAAAGGACTTGGGCAAAACTTTTTGCTTGATAAAAATGTCCTTGAAGATATTGTTGATGCTGCTGACGTTGAGGAAGGGGTTATCGAAGTCGGCCCTGGTTTTGGAGTTTTAACAAGAGAGCTTGCAAAAAACAGTAATAAGGTTATATCAATTGAGCTTGACAGCCGACTTTTCCCGGTTTTAGACTATACCTTGGGGGAATTTGACAATGTGAAGGTAATCGAAGGGGATATTTTAAAAATCAATCTTTCCGAGATTATAAAAGAGGAGTTCGGGAATAAAAAAATAAGCGTTGCGGCAAATCTTCCGTATTATATAACAACCCCGATTATAACTATGCTTTTAGAGGGGAAATATCCTGTGAAGAGGATTGTGGTTATGGTTCAAAAAGAGGTGGCAATGCGTCTTTCAGCCGAAGCCGGAAGTAAGGATTACGGTGCAATAAGCGTTCTTACCCGATATTACACCAACCCCCGTATTGTAACGGTTGTGCCGGCAGACAGTTTTTATCCGGCTCCAAAAGTTGATTCGGCGGTGGTGTGCCTTGAGGTGTGCGAAAAACCTAACGTCGAAGTAAAAGACGAAAAGATGTTTTTTAAGGTGGTAAAAGGTGCATTTTCTCAAAGACGAAAAACACTTTTAAACTGTTTATCAAGTAGTTTTGGATTGGACAAAGAAACCACGGCCCAAAAAATTAAAAACTGCGGAATTGAGCCGGGAATAAGAGGGGAAAAGTTAGGTATAGAGGAATTTGCAAAGCTATCTGATGAATTTACGATATAAAAAATGGGCTGTAAAAATTTACAGCCCATTTTTTTATATTACCTTGGATTTTTTCACCGTGCCATAAACTATAGGGGATAAGATTGCTGAGATAATTATTTCGGGAATCATATACGCCCCGTTATAGACGATAGAATAGAAAAGTGCCAGCATCTTGCCACTCATATGGGTCATAACCCACTGGCAGAAGGGCTTGAAAGCCGATATCTGCATAAGTCCTGTTGAATCTGCAAAAAACCACTCGGCCCATGCCCCGTAGAAGATATAACCCGAGATGATGTGGAGGATATAACGAACTCCGAGGGCTAAGATAACGCCCAGAATTATTTCTCCGGATGCGTGACGGAATTTGCCTTTAAAAACTCCGCCAAGGCCCATTGCCACGTAGGCAAGGATATAGTCAAGAATACAGATTGTGATAGCGTGGGATAAAACCATCTGACCTTCGCCCGGTAAAAACATTGTCGTTATAATTCCGCCGCCAATTCCTAAAATTAGCTGCAGGATGCTATAGATAAAGGCGGATAAAAGCCCCCATTTTGTACCGTATATGTAAGCAATAAGCACAATCGGTACCATGGACGCAATCGTTACCGTTCCGCCAAAGGGAAGCTCAAAGAGCTTTAAAAGGGATAGGATAGTTCCTACCGCTAATAACAATGATGTTACAATGATTTTTTTTGTTTTCATAATTTTTCTCTCCTTTTTTGTTATAAAAAATCGGTGTAACCTCATTGGATTACACCGAAATCAGAAAACAAAAAAAGATTCCCTACGTTGGCATTATCCAAATCAGGTTTAAGGGTCGAAGTGCTAAAACTTCCTCTCAGCCGGTCTGCCAGCTCCCCTGTTATTTAATTTTAAACAAAGTATAGCACTAAAAATTTAACTTGTCAAGAAAAATTTAAAAATTTATCGGTTGAAATCCAGAAGTTTTTCAGGTGAAACCTCTAACGCCTCAGCAATTTTAAAGAAAACATCAAAAGAAATACCGACTGCCGCAATCTCAATTTTACTCATGTGTGTTTGGTCTATGCCGATTTTTTCGGCAAGATGTTCTTGCGTTAAGCCGGCCTTTTTTCTGTAATATGCTATATTCAACCCCATCATTTTATATTTATCTTTAAATTCTAATTTCATTTTACCACCCCTGATACAATTATAATATTTTTATCATATCATTGTTATAGACGCATATTGAATAAATATGTATTGACAATGCATATTTATTGTGTTATAATGTAAAAAATTTGAAGGGAGGCATGAAAAATGTCAAAATTAGAAAATTGTAAAATATGTGGGGAAGAAATTGCATCAAATGCTAAAGCTTGTCCCAAATGCGGTGCAAAGGTAAAGAAACCTTTTTACAAAAAATGGTGGGTGTGGGTTATCGTTGTTATAATTATGGTTGCGATAGGAACTTCCGGCGGTAGTGATAGTACAAATAATAACAACGAAAAACAGAGTATTCCGACAGTGGCACAAAAGTATGAAATTGTTGGTGATGTTCAATTTACAAAAGATGGTTTTGGAAGTGTATATATTGAGGGAACAATTAAAAACAAATCCGGAAGCGAAGCTTCCTACCTTCAAATCATATATAATTTATATGACAAGGACGGGAATCAGGTTGGAACCGCTATGGATAATATAAATAATCTTGAAAAGGACGGAACGTGGAAATTTAAAGCAATAGGATTTGATACGGATAATGTTGTAACTCAATATAAATTAAGTGAAATAACAGGATGGTAATTTCAAGGGGCTGTAAATTATACAGCCCCTTTTTTCTTTCGGAATCTATATAATCAGCACAGTATCGGCTGTAATTGTATGCCTTTTAGTGCTTGAATTGCTGCCTCCCGGATTTGTGACATATCGGCAACCAGTGAATTTGGCTTATTTGCAAAATCGTCCTGACCGAAGGGCACAAAATATATATTTTTGCTATTTAAAAGGGTGCCAATATTCTTGGCGGCATTACCTAACCCATCGTTGGTTGATACTGCAATAAGAACGGGTCGTTGGTTTCTTAAATGTGCCTTTGCCGCCAGGGTTACCGAAGAATCGGATATGCCGTTTGCAAGCTTTGCTAAAGTATTGCCGGTGCACGGGGCGATAATCAGGATATCCAAAAGGCTTTGTGGGCCTATAGGTTCTGCCTCGGTGACGGTGGATATTATAGGTTTTTTGCAGATATCCGAGAAGCGTGTGCGAAAACCCTCGGCTGTTCCAAAACGGGTGTCGGTAGAATATGCAGTTTGGCTCATTATCGGGGTTATATCGGCACATTCTTTTGATAGACCATCAAGCTCTGACAAAACCTTTCTGAATGTACAAAATGAGCCGGTCATAGCAAAGCCGATTCGTTTATTTTCTAAGTTCAAGTGCTACACCCCCATTTCATTTAAGATGTTAATAACTGTATCTTTTATAATTTTTCCGGATGTTATGGGAGCAACCTTCCCCGGTAAGCCCAATGACCATATGACTTTAAGCCCCAAATCCCCGGCAGTTTTAAAATCAACACCGCCCGGCTTTGATGCAAGGTCGATAATTAGAGTGTCGGGATTGACTTTTTTCAAGGTATCCCTGTCTAAAACCAAGGCGGGGGCGGTATTAAAAATCACATCGAATCTATCTATATTTTTTTTAAGGTCTGAATTTTCAAGAGCCGAATAGCCAAGGGATGAAATCCATGCAAGATCGGAACATTTTCGGGCAGAGATTGTCACATCGGACCCTATGCCGGAAAGCATTTTTGCAAGAATTTTACCAATTCTGCCAAAGCCGACAATAAGCGATTTTGCAGAACTCAGAGTTATTGGCATCTCAGAAAAAGCAATTTCTAAGGCACCCTCCGCGGTGGGGATGGCATTTTTTATAAGTAACTCCTCTCGGGTCAAATAGTCTATGTACTTTGCCCCCGTTCGGTCGAAAAGTTCCTTTAATTCCTTCGAAATATTCCCACCCAGAACCAAGGTTTTACCTTTTAGATTTTCCGGGGTAATACGGATGGGGTCCTTTGAAAAGGGTGCATTGACGGTTTTTCCATCGTTACTTGCCGGAATAGGAAGAATTAAAATTTCACTTTCCCATATATCGAAAGGGTCGGGCAGGGATTCGTCCGGTCCTTTTGAAAAACCTGCGATTTTTACATTAAAGCCTTCCTCTTTTAAAAGTCCGGCAAGTGTCAGTTGGCGTAAATCTCCGCCGATTACAGATATATTCATACACATTTCCTCCTATCAATGATATAATATGAATTTTTAAGTTTTTATGTGAAAATATATTTATCGGGTATAAAAGAAATAATTTTAGAGAAAATAGAAGTAACGAAGGAAATAGGAGGTACTTAAATTGAAGGATAAAAAGAAGAAAAACGGGAGCTTTTATATTGCTCTATCGGTTTGTGCAGTGATGATTGCTCTTATGAGTTATGTGGGAAACACCATGAAAAAGGGCGATGAAATAGACACTGAAATTGCTTTGGATAACATTGAAAAAAGCTATGACGAGGAACTTTCCGAGATTGACTACGAAGAAATTTTAGAACCGGAAGCACCAGAAAACGAAGAGAAAGATATTATCGACATCGACGAGGTGGAAGTTCCCGTTGAAGCAGAAGAGACGGCGGCAGAGGAGATTGTAGACGAGTTTTTACCGGGGCTGCCGTCATCGGGTAGGATTTTATCATCATTCTCAGGGGGACAGCTTGTATACTATGAAACCCTGGATGACTGGAGAAGTCATCAGGGAGTAGATATAGAAGCAAGAGTTGGAGAGGATGTTTATATTTGCGAAAGCGGTGTGGTAGAAAAGATTTATTCTAACAATATGGGTGGATGTATCTTAGTTGACCATGAAAACGGGTATAAGTCACTTTATGCCTGCCTTGGCGAAACCAATCTTGTCAATGTGGGCGACCGACTCTCCATGGGTGAGACCATAGGCAGGGTTGGTGACACTGCAGTTGGTGATTTGGTAACCACACCGCATGTGCATTTTGAGATGTACCGTGAGGGGATTGCAATCGATCCATTAGACATCATTACAATAGAGTAATAAATGGGTGCATTATATAGTAATATTTTTGTTAGGATTATATAAAAATCCTTAATCTCTATTGACAGTAAATGACGGGTATGATATACTAAAAGGCGTGAAAATGCTGTTTGTAACTGACGGAATCGGGGGGAGAACCCCAAGGGAGCAAACAAGCAGTAAATGCCGACCGTCTGGGCAGACTGAAACCATAGTATGGGGTCGGTCTGTCCTTTTTATATTTTTACAAAATGGAGGATTAGTATGAAAAAAGTTGGAATTATAATGGGAAGCGACAGCGACTTACCTATAGTTGAAAAAGCGATTTTAAAGTTACAGGAATTTTCTGTGCCATATGAGGTACACGTTTATTCGGCTCACAGAACCCCGAACGAATCAAGGGAGTTTGCGGTATCAGCCCGTCAAAACGGATTCGGGGCAATAATTGCAGCAGCGGGAAAAGCAGCACACTTAGCAGGTGCCATTGCAGCAAACACAACTTTGCCTGTTATCGGTATTCCTATAAAGTCATCTACCCTAGACGGTCTTGATGCACTTTTGTCGACTGTCCAGATGCCGTCGGGTATGCCGGTTGCGACCGTTGCTATTGACGGAGCGGAAAATGCGGCATTACTTGCGATGCAAATTATCGCAGTAGAGGATGAGGAGCTGGCTCAAAAGCTAACCGATCTAAGAGAAAAAGGCACTAAAAAGGTTTTAGATAAAAACAAGGAAATAGAAGCAAAATATAATAAATAAAAAGAAAGGTAATGGTGGGAAAATGAAGAGTTTCAGCGAAAGTTATAAAAACGCAGGTGTTGACATCACAGCAGGCTACAAGGCCGTTGAGCTGATGAAGGAGCACATTAAAAGAACAATGACTCAAGGGGCAATGTCTGACATTGGCGGATTTGGAGGCCTTTTTGAACTTGATATGACGGGTATCGAAAAGCCGGTGCTTGTTGCCGGAACAGACGGCGTTGGCACAAAGCTAAAGCTTGCATTTTTGATGGACAAGCACGATACGGTTGGTATCGACTGCGTGGCAATGTGTGTAAATGACATTATCTGCTGCGGTGCAAAGCCACTATTATTCTTAGATTACATAGCAGTGGGTAAAAACTTCCCTGAAAAGGTTGCGGATATCGTTAAGGGTGTGGCAGAAGGCTGCGTCCAGTCAGGCTGTGCATTAACCGGCGGTGAAACTGCAGAAATGCCGGGATTTTATCCTGAAGACGAATATGATTTGGCAGGTTTTTCGGTTGGTGTTGTTGATAAATCAAAGGTTTTGGATAACTCAAAGATTTCGGAGGGCGATGTAATTATAGCGTTGCCGTCATCCGGTGTTCACTCAAACGGTTTTTCGTTGGTAAGAAAGGTGTTTGACGTAGAAAACGGCGATATCAAGTCATCTTTAGCTGAACTTGGCGGCAAGTCTATCGGTGAAACCTTGCTTACTCCTACAAAGATTTATGTAAAGCCAATGTTGGCTCTTTTTGAAGAAGTTACAGTAAAGGCTGTATCTCACATTACCGGCGGCGGCTTTTATGAAAATATTCCAAGAAGCTTGCCGGAAGGCTTTGGTGCAAAAATTGATAAGAGTGCACTAAAGATTCTGCCAATATTTAAGCTGATTGAGAAGGTTGGAAATATTCCTGAGAGAGATATGTTCAATACCTTCAATATGGGCGTTGGTATGAGCGTTGTAGTAGCAAAAGAAGACGCCGAGAAGGCGCTTAAAATCTTAAAGGCAAACGGCGAAGATGCATACATCATGGGCGAGATTATAAAATCTGAAGAAAGCGTGGTAATATGCTAGAAAAAGCAAAAGTTGCTGTGTTGGTTTCAGGTGGCGGAACTAACCTTCAGGCATTGATAGATGCCCAGAAAAGCGGCAGAATAAAACATGGTGAAATTGTTTTGGTAATATCAAATAACCCCGATGCTTATGCTCTAAAGCGGGCAGAGGAAAACGGAATTGAAAATATTGCCATAGATAAAAAATCATTAAAGAGTCACTCAGAATTTGAACAGGTTTTAATAAAAACTTTAGAAGACCATAATATTGATTTGATTATTTTAGCAGGATTTATGAGCATCTTAACCGAGAACTTCACATCAAGATTCCAAAAGCGGATTATAAATGTCCACCCGTCCTTGATACCATCGTTTTGCGGTAAAGGGTTCTATGGCTTAAGGGTCCACGAGGCGGCACTTCGCTATGGGGTCAAGGTGACGGGTGCGACCGTTCACTATGTAAACGAAATCCCCGACGGCGGTGAGATAATTCTTCAAAAACCGGTTAAGATTTTAAAGAACGATTCACCAAAGACCTTGCAGGAGCGAGTGATGAAGGAGGCGGAATGGATAATTCTGCCACGTGCCTGCGAGATGGTTTCCAAAAAAATTCTAAAGGAGGAAAGATATGAGCGTGTATGAAATAAATGATATGGGCTTACTT
>JAZULN010000102.1:0-19745 GCA_045603125.1 Clostridia bacterium
TTTCATTACTTGATTCCTCCTTTGAATAATTTCGGCGGTTGGCTAGACCTGCCTCAATTATATCAAAGGAGGATATTTTTTTCCACGCATAGCTAAAGCTTTTTTATCCCACCAGCATTGCTGGTGGTTGTCATTACGCAATACAAAAATCGAGGGGATAACCCCTCGATTTTAATTATCTTCTCTTGCCCTTGAATCACAATAAATGCATCTGTATACCCTATTTTCCCTATCGGTCAGTTTAAATACATGCTTGATATCCTGCTCAACCGTGGTAATACATCTTGGATTTTTGCATGTAATTACATTTTCAAGCCTCTCAGGGAGTGCCGGATGACATTTTTCTATGAGTTTTCCATCCTTTATAATATTGACAGTAGAGTCCGGGTCAATATATCCTAAAACATTAAGGTCGATGTCAATATCGGCATCAATCTTAATTATATCCTTCTTACCCATCTTCTTGCTCACAACATTTTTTATAATCGCAACCGAGCAATCCTGATTTTCAAGGTTTAGAAAATGATAAAGCTCCATACTGTTGCCGGCTTTAATATGGTCAATTACGATACCGTTTTTTATAGAATCTACATTCATTTATTCCACCTCCAGAAGCTTCAAAATAAGTGCCATTCTCATATACTTGCCGTTAAGGGCTTGCTTAAAGTAGCAGGCGCGCTTATCTTCATCTACGTTTGTATGAATTTCATTAACTCTTGGAAGAGGATGCAAAATGCACATATCCTCCTTGGCATTTTCCAATTTATCAACAGTTAAGATATAACTATCCTTTAAGCGGATATAATCGGCTTCATTAAAGAACCTTTCCTTCTGAACTCTTGTCATATAAAGGATATCAAGTTCCGGCATAACCGACTCCAAATCCCCGGTTTCTACAAACTCAATTCCATTTTTAATAAGAGTTTCTTCCTTAATATAGTTAGGCAACTTCAATTCGTCAGGTGAAATAAGTACAAACTTAATCCCTGTATATCTTGCCATGGCAAGGATTAGTGAGTGCACTGTTCTTCCAAACTTAAGGTCACCGCAAAGCCCAATTGTTAAGTCGGAAAGTCTACCCTTTTCTCTTTTAATAGTAAGTAAATCCGCAAGTGTCTGAGTCGGGTGGTTATGACCGCCGTCGCCAGCATTTATAATCGGTACATCTGCCTTCATTGATGCAACCAAAGGTGCACCTTCTTTGGGATGACGCATAGCAATAATATCAGCATAACAGCTTACGATTTTAGTTGTATCCGATACACTCTCGCCCTTAGACGCTGAACTACTCTGTGAATCCGAAAAACCTAAAACACTTCCGCCAAGCTCAAGCATCGCCGCCTCGAAACTAAGTCTTGTTCTTGTAGATGGCTCAAAAAACAAGGTAGCAATCTTTTTTCTCTTGCATTTTTCTGCATATTTTTCAGGGTTTTTTATAATATCATTGGCTGTAGCAATAAGCTCATCGATTTCTTCGGTAGTCAAATCCAGAATATCAATAACACTTCTCATGTTTTACGCCTCCTTAATCCAACTTTCGTCACTTGGATTATTTCTGAATTTTATAAGACGCTCGATATCCTCCTCTTTAATATATCCTTCTTCAGCTGCAACCTCAGCCAAAGTTTCAAAGTTTGTAAGACTCACATTCTTAACATTTGCAGCTGCTAAGCGGTCAAGTCCTTTTTGCATACCATAGGTAAAGATGCTGACAATTCCAAGCACCTCAGCACCTGCTTCTCTTAAAACCTCAACAACTTCTATAACACTTCCGCCTGTTGAAATAAGGTCTTCGATTACAACAACCTTCTGCCCCTTTTCAAGCTTACCTTCGATTTGGTTACCTCTGCCATGGTCTTTTGCACCTGAGCGTACATATCCCATAGGCATATCGAGTATATGTGCCGAAATGGCAGCGTGTGCGATACCTGCTGTACTTGTACCCATTAAAACTTCACAATCAGGGTATTCTTTTTTAACAGTTTCTGCGATTGCATTTTCAACTACATTTCTTGCTTTTGGTGCTGTCAAGGTAAGTCTGTTATCACAATAAACAGGGCTCTTGATTCCGCTTGCCCACGTAAATGGTTCTTGCGGTCTTAAAAATACCGCTCCGATTGATAATAAATTCTTTGCAATTTCCTTTTTCATTCTAATCTTTCCCTTTCTTATTATATTAACCTAAAAATTCTTTTACGCATCTTCTGTAGGCATCAACCGGGTCCGCCGCCTGAGTGATAGGACGACCTACAACTATGTAGTCAGAACCGATTTCACGAGCCTTTTCGGGGGTTGTAACTCTTACCTGATCCCCGACCTCGCCATCTGCAAATCTAACACCCGGGGTTACTGTTAAAAACTCATTTCCGCAAACATTCTTAACCTTGCCGGCCTCTAGCGGTGAACATACAACGCCGTCTAACCCTGAATCCTTACAATTTTTAGCATAGTGCATAACAACCTCATCAATAGGCTTGTCTATTAACAAATCTTCGGTCATTCTTTCCTGACTTGTTGAGGTTAGCTGAGTTACACCAATTAGTAGCGGTCTTGTGCCGTCGGGTCTTGTTAATCCCTCTAATGCCGCCTCCATCATTGCCTTTGTACCCGATGCATGAAGGTTACACATATCAACATCAAGTCCCGATAAAACTGCCATAGATTTTTTCACAGTGTTCGGGATATCGTGAAGTTTTAAATCCAAAAAGATTTTATGTCCCCTTTTCTTGATTTCCCTGACAATTTCAGGTCCTTCTGCATAGAAAAGCTCCATTCCGATTTTTAAGTATGGTTTTTCTTCTGTGAACTTATCTAAAAATTCAAAAACCTCTTTTTTGCCGTTAAAATCACAGGCAATGATTACATCTTTACTCATTTGTGTGCCCCTCCTATTATATCACTTAATTTTTCAATATTATATTTTTTCATCACTTCAGGCAATTTTTCGATTATATCCTTGCAAATATATGGGTCAATTAAATTTGCGGCACCAATCTGAACGCCGGTAGCACCTGCCAACATCATCTCGATTACATCTTCTGCAGAAGATACGCCTCCCATACCGATAATCGGGATAGATACCGCATCATAAACCTGATAGACCATCCGGAGTGCCACCGGGAAGATTGCACTACCCGAAAAACCGCCCATTTTATTGGCAATTACAGGCTTTTTGGTCTTTAAGTCAATCCTCATACCCATAAGCGTATTTATAAGGCTGATTCCGTCAGCTCCCGCCTCTTCGCACGCCTTTGCAATAGCTGTGATATCGGTAACATTGGGGCTTAGCTTCATATAAACCGGCTTATCGGTAACAGCCTTAACTGCTTTGGTTACCTCCGCTGCCGAATCAGGGCAAGTTCCAAAACTCATACCGCCGTTATGGACATTCGGACAACTGATATTTACCTCAATTATCCCAACGCCCTCTTCTTTATTGATTCTCTCACAGCAGTATTTATATTCATCAACCGAAAACCCACTAATATTTGCAATTACAGGTTTTTTAAAACAAGCACGAAGTTTTGGTAACTCTTCGGAAATCACTTTGTCAATCCCAGGGTTCTGAAGGCCTACCGAGTTTATCATACCCGACGGACACTCTGCAATTCGAGGTGTTGGATTTCCGAATCTCGGCTCTTTTGTTGTACCTTTAAAGGAGAATGAACCCAGGATATTTATATCATAAATTTCTGCAAATTCGTAGCCAAATCCAAAGGTTCCGCTTGCAGGGATTATTGGGTTATCTAAGTTTACTCCGCTTAAATTTACACTTAAATCTACCATATAATCTCCTCCTTTACCAAGACAGGTCCGTCTTTACAGATTCTCTTATTTCCATATTTTGTCTTACAACTGCAACCCATGCAAGCACCAAAACCGCAACCCATTCGCTCTTCAAAGCTATATTCACCGCTGGTTTTTGATGTGTTATATATAGCCTTTAGCATAGGCTCGGGTCCGCAGGTGTAAATATATGTGTAATCTTCTATATTTTTAAGGCAATCGGTAACAAAACCCTTAATCCCAAAGGAGCCGTCAACGGTTGTGATATGGGTTTTCACTCCAAGCTCTTCAAATTCATTTTTATAAAAAATTTCGTCTTCCTTATTAAAGCCAAGAATGGCGACAGGCTTTTTGCCTGCATCAATCAGTTTTTTTGCCAAATTATACATTGGCGGGACTCCAACTCCACCGCCGATTAAGACAGGTCTCTCGCCACCCTTATCAATGTCAAATCCGTTGCCAAGACCGGTCAGAATGTCAAGGACTTCACCGCCCGACATTTTAGCCATCGCCTCTGTTCCCTTGCCCACAACCTTATAGATTATGGTAACGGTTTTATCGTCATAATCGCATACCGAAATGGGTCGTCTTAAAAACATGCCGTCGAGTTTAATGTTTATAAACTGACCCGGTTTTAAAATATCAGACGTGTCACCCGATAATATCATTTTATAAACATCTTTTGTTAGGGCAACATTACTTAAAACTTTGAAATTTCCCTGTTTCAAATCTCTTCCACCTCACACCATATAATTTCACCGTCTGATACCGTCATAAGGCATCTTCCAAACACCTTTTTACCTTCAAAAGGTGTGCTTCTTCCCTTCGACAGAAATTCGTCAGGGTTAACCAAATATTCTTTATCTAAGTCGAAAACAGTAAAGCATGCTTTCTTACCGATTTCCAACGAATCTTCTACTCCAAATCTCTTTTTCGGATTTTTATGAAGAACTTCCACCAACTTTTCAAGGGTTATAACGCCTTTTTTAACAAGTTCTGTGTATAACACCGAAAAGGCAGTCTCTACCCCAACAACCCCCATGGCACTCTTCTCTAAGCCCTTGGATTTCTCCTCTGCCGAGTGAGGTGCGTGGTCGGTTGCAACCATATCGATTGTACCGTCAACTAACCCCTCAACCAAAGCCTCCATATCGGCTTCAGACCTAAGTGGTGGGTTCATTTTAAATCTTGCATTTTCTTCTAAATCCATATCCGAAAGGGTCAGGTAATGGGGTCCTGTCTCACAGGTTACATCCACACCTTTAGCCTTTGCTTTTCTTATAATATCCACACTTTCCTTAGTTGAAATGTGGCAGACATGATATTTTCCGCCGATTTCTTCAACCATTTCCAAATCTCTTTTGATTGGTCCCCATTCACTCTTAGAACTAATTCCTCTGTGACCGTTCTTTTTTGCATATTCACCGTCGTGAATATATCCGCCATTTAACAGTGAATTGTCCTCGCAGTGTGCTACTATAATTTCCCCAAGCTCCTTCGCCTTTTTTAAAGCCTCTTTCATCATTTCCGGGTTTTGCACACCTCTGCCGTCATCGGAAAATCCACCGACAAAATCTTTCATTTCCGCCATGTCCGATAATTCCTCACCCTTTTGACCCTTTGTGATAGAGCCGTATGGAGTGACGTGGATTTTAGCGGTATCTCTAATTAGCTTTAACTGTTCTTCAAGATTTTCCAAGCTATCGGGAACCGGCGATAAGTTCGGCATTGAAAATACATGGGTGTATCCCCCTCTTGCCGAAGCTTTAGTTCCTGTTTCAATGGTTTCTTTATAAGAAAATCCCGGCTCACGAAGATGTACGTGCACATCAATAAAACCGGGAAATATATACATGCTAGAAAAATCGAAAACTTTAGCAAGAGGCGGAATTTCCTTTGTTAAAATGCCGTCTTTTACCGCTATATCCATCTTTTTAAAAGTGTTATCTAAAAATACATTTGCACCTTTTAATATAAAATCCACGATTTTTCTCCTTTTTTCTCAATTTGCTTTCTTTTTTAGAAACCCCCGGGCCATAAAAATACAGCCCTCCTTTTTACGGGGGATTAAAAACGATTCAGAATGAAAAATATTTAAAAAGTAAGGCTAAACCTTGCTTTTGGTTGTCCGACGGCGTACACTTGTACGCCGAGTGACAATATTTTTTTATAGCAAAAAGAATAGATTTAAAAACTCTCTAATCTATTCTTTTTGCGATCTGGTCTTTTTTTACGCATCAAGTGCGTCTTGTAGCCACCAACTACCGATATCCAACGCCTTATATAAATCTTCTCTTTCAGCATTTCTGTAGTTTGTGCCCTTTCCAAGCTCACCCTTATTATCCTGAATATGGATTTCAACCTTCTTTGTCTTTTCATAGTTTCCGAACTTTTCGGTCTCAACAATATCAAGCACTAAAATCAAATCATCTTCAAGGTTACCGTAGTAAACTCTGTTACCAACACGGTATAGTGGCTTTCCCTTATAAATTAAGCCTTTTTTAGTCTTAGCCGCCATAAACTTCTCCTCCTTTTTAAAAAGAATAAATTTTAGGTCTTTCGACTTTTAGTCTTTACTAAAAACTGTAAAGTTAATCAGGGTAATATCTTTTAGATATTATATCCCTTTTCAATCATAGCCATGTTTACGTCAACCAAGTGTTGCTTTGATGGCGGAACTGTCTTTTCAACACCTGAGCGGATTTCGTCAAGTGTGAAAATTCCTGTTGCCTTAATTAAAGCACCAAGCATAATCATGTTAGCCATGTTTGGTTTTCCGTCAGCTGTTGCAATCGCTGTTGCGTCAACACCCACAATCTTTACATCACTTCTTTTTACATCACGGTCGATAAGGCTCTTATCATAAAGAATTGTGCCATCCACTTTTACAGTATCTTCAAACTTATCAAGTGACGGTCTGTTCATACTGATTAAAACATCAGGAGTTGTGATAATTGGCGAGCCTACAGGTTCATCCGATACAATAACGTGACAGTTTGCCGCACCGCCTCTCATTTCAGGGCCGTATGAAGGTAGCCATGATAATTGCTTACCTGTCATCAAAGCAGTATAAGCCAAAATTTTTCCGGCGAAAAGAACACCCTGACCGCCAAAACCTGTGATAATAATATTTGTAGTCATTAGAATCTTCCTTTCTTATTTTACATCCTTATATACACCAAGAGGGTAATATGGAATCATTTCATCGTTTAATCTCTTCATAGCCTCAGCAGGTGTCATACCCCAGTTAGTCGGGCAGGTAGATAAAACTTCAACCAATGAGAATCCTTTTTTGTCAATCTGATTCTGGAATGCCTTTTTAATTGCAGCCTTTGCCTTTTTAATGTTTTGAACATTATTTAAAGCTACTCTTTCTATGTAGCTTGGGCCATCAAGAGTTGCAAGCATTTCAGACATTCTAACAGGGAAACCTTGAGTTAGAGTATCTCTTCCGTAAGGTGAAGTCTGGGTTACCTGACCCGGCAGAGTTGTCGGTGCCATCTGACCGCCTGTCATTCCGTAGATTGTGTTATTTATAAATATTACTGTGATATTTTCACCTCTTGCCGCTGCGTGAACTGTTTCTGCAGTACCGATAGCCGCCAAGTCACCGTCACCTTGATAGGTAAATACAACCTTATCAGGGTGAACTCTTTTAATACCTGTTGCAACAGCAGGAGCTCTTCCGTGAGCTGCTTGTTGCATATCGCAGGCAAAATAGTTATATGCTGTAACTGAACATCCAACAGGTGCAACACCTATTGTATTGCCGCAAATTCCCAATTCATCCATTACCTCTGCCACTAAGCGGTGACAAATTCCGTGGGTACAACCCGGGCAATAGTGAAAAGGTACATCTTCTAAGCCTTCCGGCTTTTTAAATACTTTAGTCATTTATATATCCGTCCTTTCCGCACCCTCCATTTTCCGAGAGTGCAAATGTAAGGTAAATTATTTAATTTCCTTTGCGATTTTCTTAACTTCTTCTACAATTTCCTCAGGTGTTGGAATGATACCGCCTGTTCTTCCGAAGAAGTATACAGGAGCTTTGCCTTCTGTTGCAAGCTTGATATCTTCAACCATCTGACCCATGCTCATTTCAACCGACAAGAACGCCTTTGCATTCTTTGCTTCCTTATAAGCCTTTACCGGGAACGGCCATAGAGTGATAGGTCTTATAACGCCTACCTTGTAGCCTTCTTCTCTTAAGGTCTTAACAGCAGATTCTACAACACGGCTTGTTGTTCCGTACGCAGAAATTACGATATCCGCATCTTCCACATCGTGAGCTTCAAATCTTTGCTCAGTTTCCTTAATCTTTTCGTATCTTTGATATCTTTCGATAATCTTTTCTTCTAGCTCTTCAGGAGCAAGATAAAGAGAGTTTATAATATTATGCTTTCTCTTACCTTCAGTTCCGTCTGTTGCCCAGCCCTTTTTAATATCCAAAGGCTTTGGAACGTTATCAAAATCAACAGGCTCCATCATCTGACCCAAAGTACCGTCACCGAGTATCATAGCAGGTACTCTATATGTATCTGATAAATTAAATGCATCAGCAGTTAAAGATACTATTTCCTGAACAGAGTTCGGTGCTAAAACGATTAGGTGATAGTCACCGTGTCCGCCACCACGTGTTGCCTGGAAATAATCTGACTGTGCCGGTTGGATACCGCCAAGACCGGGGCCGCCTCTTACGATGTCAACAATAACACATGGAATATCTGCACCGGCGATATATGAAATACCTTCCGACTTCAAGCTGATACCGGGGCTTGATGAACTGGTCATAGTTCTTGCACCTGCTCCCGCTGCACCATAAACCATGTTAATCGCTGCTACTTCACTCTCTGCCTGTAAAAATACTCCGCCGATTTTTGGCATCTTTTTTGCCATATATGCAGATAATTCTGTTTGCGGAGTTATAGGATAGCCGAAGAAATGCTTACAACCCGAGCGGATTGCAGCTTCAGCTATTGCTTCATTACCCTTCATTAAAACCTTGTTACTCACCTTTTTGAAACCTCCTTAAACGTCCTTTTCAACTTCAATTACAACGTCAGGGCAGATAGTCGCACAAAACGCACAACCAATGCACTCTTCCTGATTTGTAATTTCTGCCGGTCTGAAACCTTTAGCGTTTAGTCTGTCTTCTGCAATTTTAATAATCTTTTTAGGACAAGCCCCTACGCATAGTTCACAGCCTTTACAGCGTTCTTCTCTGAATGTTACCTTGTTCATCTATCCATCATCCTTTCACTTTTCCCAAGGCATTTTTATTTTTATATCAATGTTAAACACCTTATTCTCCAAATCCTTTGGAAGAATAATGTTGTTATCATGTCTGACACCGACCATAGAAATATCTACCCCAATCATTTTGCCTGCCGCATCCACTACAGGAATACTTGATAAAACCGTCTCCGAGTCGGTCAGTTTACCGATATTTGTGTTATTTATGATATCGGTAACCTTAAGCCTTGATGCCCGCTCTATCTCTCTTGCCATATCGGTTATTTCTTCCGCCGTTTCGGTAAGAGGCCGTTTTTGGTTTACAACCAAGTGCATCTTATAGTCTTCTTTTTTGAAATATTCAATGTACCTGCCAAGAGCATAGGCTCCGTCCTCATCGCCGCCAACATCGAAGATTACCACTCTCTCGGGGTTATTAAATACCTTCATAATGTCGCCGGGGACGGTTGGCATATCAAGATTTGAATTGGCAAACTCCGGGGCTATAACCTCAATCCCGTGCCCTTCCAGAACTTTTCTTGCATCGTTGGTTCGAAAGTATGGATTTACGATATCCAAGTCTACAATCGAAACCTTCTCGCCACCCTCAGCACATTTTATGGCAAAATTAACAGCAAGCTCTGATTTTCCGCTTCCAAAGTGCCCGACAAAGATGTGAAATCGCACCATCAAAACCCCTCCTTTTTGCCATAACACTCCAATTTTTAGCTTTCAAATCATTATATCACAAATTTCTACTAAATACAAGAGGAAATATTCAATATATTAAAAAAAGTTTTTCCTTATTTATTTGTAAAATTTATAAAAAAGAAAACTGCACCCAAAAATCTTGAGTGCAGCTAAAATTTAGTCAATTACTTTATAGCCCTGGTCTTCAACCGTCTTTTTTAAAACTTCGTAGTCAATATCTTTTGCTAAAACCACCTTTGCTGTACCGTCTTTGTGGCTTACAATCGCCTCACTTACACCATCTAACCCTTCAAGGCAGGATTTAACCCTTCCTTCACAGTGCATACACATCATACCTTCAACTTTTAATGTTTTTTCCATAACTTTTCTCTCCTTTTTTTCTATTTTAAAAGCCTTGAATCTATTAAGACGCAAAGCATTGCTGACAACACAAAAGCTAGATAAACTCATAGCTAATGCCCCAATCATCGGATTTAAACTTATCCCGAACGCCGGAATCAAAACACCTGCCGCAACCGGAATTCCGATAATATTATAAATAAACGCCCAGAACAGGTTTTCGTGGATATTTTTCAAGGTCTTTTTACTGAGTCGGATAGCCGTCACCAAATCCGAAAGCTTACTCTTTACAAGAACTATGTCGGCAGAGTCGATTGCAACATCTGTTCCCGCCCCGATTGCGATTCCGATGTCAGCAGAGGTCAAAGATGGTGCATCGTTTATCCCGTCACCTACCATTATCACCCTTCCCTTTTTCTTAAGCTCCCTTACAACCTTTTCCTTTTCATCAGGAACGACCCCTGCAATAACCTCATCTATCCCGACGGTCTTTGCTATGGCTTTGGCGGTTTTTTCGTTGTCACCGGTTAACATTAAAACATCAAGCCCCATATTTTTCAATTCATCAATGCTCGATTTCGCATCAGATTTTACCACATCAGACACGGCAATGATCCCTAAAAATTCGCCTTCTTTTGCAAAATACATGGGAGTTTTTCCGGCATTTGCAAGCTCTTCGCCGCGAACTCTGAATTCTTCGGGCAAATTGGTATGTTTTTTAATAAAATCCTGTTTTCCGCCAAAAACCTTTACACCCGAAATTATACCTTCCAGTCCGTTTCCCGAGACCGCTTTGAATTCCGAAACTTCCAATGCATTAACACCGCAATCTTCCGCCTTCTCAACAATCGCCTTAGCAAGAGGATGCTCGCTTAGGTTTTCAAGCGAATATGCCAATAGAAGAAGCTCATCATCACTTTTTGCCGATAAAACATCGGTAACCTGAGGCTTTCCCTCGGTCACAGTGCCGGTTTTATCAAGAACTACAACTTTTGCTTTTCCCGTTGCTTCAAGGCTTTCAGCATTTTTAAATAAAATCCCGTTTTTTGCACCAATTCCGTTGCCGACCATAATAGCAACAGGAGTCGCAAGACCCAACGCACAGGGACAACTGATAACCAGCACCGATATGCCCCTGGCAAGGGAGAAACCAATGTCTTTTCCCACCAAAATCCATATTAGGGTGGTTATTATAGCAATTCCTATCACAATAGGCACAAATACCCCCGACACCTTATCGGCAACCTTGGCAATAGGTGCTTTTGATGCCGACGCATCGCTTACAAGCTTTATGATTTTTGAAAAAGTGGTATCCTCACCGACTCTTATCGCCTCACATTCAATATACCCCGATTGATTGATTGTGGCAGCAGACACCCCGTCACCCACCGACTTATCAACTGGAATACTTTCTCCGGTCAGTGCCGACTCATCCAAAGCCGTCTCGCCCTTTATTATAACCCCGTCCACCGGAATGCTCTCTCCCGGTCTTACAATGAATATGTCACCTTTTCTAACTTCCTCAATTTTAACCCTTATTTCCTTACCGTCCCGAATTAAAGTCGCCTCTTTTGCCGAAAGCTTTAAAAGACTCTTTAGTGCGTCGGTAGTTTTACCTTTAGATCTTTCCTCAAGCATCTTCCCTACGGTTATCAGGACAAGTATCATTGCCGCCGACTCAAAATAAAATTCGTGCAAATATGATGCGGCAGTTTTTATGTCCCCATTCATCACAGCCCAACTCATTAAAAAGAGTGCAAAAATACTATAAATAAAACTTGCCGCCGAGCCTAAAGCAACGAGAGAATCCATATTGGGAGATTTTCTGAAAATTGCCTTTCCGCCACTTATGAAAAACCGCTGATTTATCACCATAACCAGCCCTGATAAAAGCAGCTGGCAAATCCCGATTGCAATAGGATTTCCCGCCAAAAACTTCGGTAATTTCCATCCCCACATCATATGCCCCATAGAGAGATACATAAGCGGAAACAACAGTACAATCGATACGATTAGCCGAACTAAAAGGCTGTTATTTTTAGTGTCCCTATTCGATTTCTTTTCTTCTTTTTTTATTCCCGATTTTTCCGCATCATACCCAGCCTTTTTTACGGCATTTATAATTTCATCATCGGCTGCAGTTCCTTCAACCGTCATAGAATTTGTCAAAAGGTTTACCGAGCAATCAGAAACCCCAGAAAGCTCTGATACTGCCTTTTCAACCCGAGCAGAACACGCCGCACAGCTCATACCAAAAACGTCAAATTTTTCCATACTATCACCTACCTCATAAGTTTTTTTAATAGCTCTGTCAATTCATCAATACTTTCGTCTTTTCCGGCTCTGATATCCCCGGCCACACATGTTTTTATGTGATTTGAAAGAAGCTCTTTATTAAAGGCATTTAAAGCCGCATTGATTGCCGAAACCTGCACTAAAATGTCCACACAGTATGCATCATTTTCAAGCATTGATTTGACCCCTTTTACCTGCCCTTCAATGCGATTTAATCTGTTTTTAAGCTTTTTAAATTCTTTATCATCACGTTTCTTCGTCTTCACACTCCCGCCTCCTTTTAATTTTATTATATACCCCCTAGGGGTATTTTGTCAAGATAAAAAAACTGTAACAAAAGTTACAGTTTTTTCCTTACTTATATAGTGGTGTTGATAAGTATCTCTCACCGCTGTCGGGTAAAATTACAACAATAACCTTCCCCTTATTTTCCTCCATTTTTGCAAGCTTTACCGCAACTGAGAGTGCCGCACCCGAGGAAATTCCAACCAAAACGCCTTCGGATTTTGCCATCCTTCTTGCCCAACAATATGCCTCATCTTCTGTTGCAACAATTACCTCATCAACCACATTCGCATCATAGTTTTTGGGGATAAATCCGGCACCAATTCCCTGAAGACCATGGCTTCCGGCTTTTCCGCCCGACAATACCGGTGATTTTTCAGGTTCAACGGCTACAACTTTTATATCTTTATTTTTACTCTTTAAATATTTACCTGTCCCCGATAGAGTCCCGCCGGTACCAACACCGCCGACTAAAATATCTATCTTACCTTCGGTATCCGCCCAAATTTCCGGTCCGGTGGTATCAAAATGTGCCTTTGGGTTTTCAGGGTTATCAAATTGAGACGGAATAAAGCTTCCCTCAATCTCCTTTGCCAATTCCTCAGCTTTTTTAATTGCACCGCTCATCCCCTCAGCTCCCGGAGTCAAGATAATCTCTGCCCCGTATGCCGAAAGTAACATTCTTCGCTCAACGCTCATGGTCTCGGGCATTGTAAATATCACCCTATACCCCTTTTCGGCGGCAACCATTGCAAGCCCGATGCCGGTGTTTCCGCTTGTCGGCTCGATGATGGTGGAATTTTTCTTTATAACCCCCGACCGTTCTGCTGCCTCAATCATACCTTTTGCAATTCTGTCCTTGCTACTTCCCGCCGGGTTAAAGCACTCAAGCTTTGCAAGTATTTTTCCATTTAGTCCGCTATCTATTCTGGTCAGTTCAAGTAGCGGCGTTTTTCCGATTAAATCGGTAATATTTTTATAAATCATGGTTTTCTCTCCTTTTTGATGATATAAAGACTGTATATTCCGGATGCTAACTATAATTGCACTATAATACTTGAAATTCTTTTAGCGCTTTCAGGAAGACTCGACAAAATGGCATATTCTTCTTCAGAATGAGCTCTTTCTCCGCCAATTCCTATCGAGTCGATACACGCAATCCCATAGGAACTGACATTTGACGCATCAGATCCCCCTCTGCGTTCTCCTATTTCAAGAGGAGAAAGTCCGTTTGCAGTAAATATTTTATTTATCTTATCTAAAAGTTCTGTATTTCTCTCGTTTAATTCCATAGCAGTACGCATACTTACCTGAGCGACTTCGGTTTTGCAACCTTCAATATAATTCATATCTGCCACGTTCTTGACTATCCTCTTTGCTTCTTCGTATTCTTCATTGGTGGCAAAACGAACATCTACCTCAAATGTACAAGAACCCGGCACTGTGTTCACTACTGTCCCACCTTCTATTATGCCACAATTAAACGTGAGACCTTCGTCATTTTTTATTTTTTCCAATTCAAGAATTTTATAAGCCGCTTCGGCAATAGCATTCGCCCCTTCTTTTGCACAGTATGAGGCGTGAGATTCTATTCCTTTTATCTTAAACAAAAATCTGGCAATTCCCTTGCGTTTTAAGCAGGCTTTTCCTTCAAAATATCCTTCGTGTCCCTCAAGGTTTAGAAATGCAAGTGAACATTTTGCACTTTCACAAATATAATCAATGGTATCACTGCTTCCAATTTCTTCGTTGGACTGAAGTATCATTTTAACGGTTTTGTCCTTATATCCCGCATCGGAAAGCGCCTTCATAGCAAGGAATCCTGCTACAACTCCGCCTTTGCAATCCATAGCACCGGGTCCAATCAACTTATCCCCTTCTCTTTTTGCCGGTGGATTCCCGAAAAGACCTATGGGGTGAACCGTATCTATGTGACCGGAAAGTGTTATAATGCCACCGGTTGCATTTCTGTTCATAGTTATAGTAACAACATCACCGAAATCTTCAAATTTTTTTATTTCGGTTTCCCAGCCATTTTTATTTGAAAGTTCAATAAAATATTTACCTACTTCATCCACCTTGTTTTTTACAAGCGAAGGACTTTCGATATTTACAACATCTTCTAAAATATTAGTATATTCTTCTGTTAACTTGTCAATATTTTCAAATACTTTTTTCATATTATACCTCACATTGTTAATATTCTTGCATTAACAACCTCATCCGCCAGTTATCGTTAACGCCTTTTCTCAAGGTAAAGGCTTTTACCTTTCGACTTTTTTCGACAATCATTATATAAAGGCTGTATAATCTAGATGACAGCCTCTTCTAGCGTAGTTCATGTAAAGTTAGGGCTAAAAATCATATGTTGTTATGTATAAAATATAATGTTTTGGTCTGTACATCAAAAAAATAAACATTATATGCCGAATATTTATCTGAATATCCAGCATACTTTCCGCTTGTTTCATTATTTTCAATATAAAAATAATCTTCGGTATCTATTATTTTTCTTTGAAAATCGTATTTATCTTTATAATCGACATACTCAAGCCAACCTTCAAAATTATCAAAATAGCTGTTTATTTCCGCAATATCATCAGATTTTATAATTTTAAAGTATTGACTGTTTTTTAATTCATCCAAAATACTATCTTGCTTATCGTAATAATATTTGCAGTAATCTGTATAGTCTTGGAAACCATCACTATAATAGCAATCCAAACTATCACAGTTTGGCAAACTTGCAATAACAGGGTTAACATATGTATTCGAAGATAATTGCTTTATTAAAAATCCTATTCCTAATAAAGCAATCAAGACAACCGATAGAATTATTATAATTTTCTTTTTCAAATTATCGTCTCCTTTCGCCAAATTTCGACAATCTTTCATACGCTCACATCAAGTTATAACTAATAAATTCACAATTATTTTATCACAAATTAACTAAAATAATTATACCTCATTCCCCTAAAAAAGTCAACCGCCGCCGAATAAATACAGAGTTTTTACAAAAACTAACTAAAACCTCGAAAATCAAGGAGAAGACTATGAATTTTAAAAACTTGCAAGACAATTTTTTAGTGCGATATAATACCAAAACCAAGCCATACTGTACCTTTTCAGGTACTCCCCTATTCCTTTTAGGAGATATTTCATTCCCTGATTACGGACATTCTCTGATTTCAGTCATTTCCGCAGGGACTGCTCTTTCAATCAGCTTTGAAGGGGCGGACTTTTCTATCCAACAGACCCACGATAACACCGTATTTTCCGCTGAAAAGAAAAACCTTCTTAACTATGCCGAAAAAAACTATGCCGCTCCAATATTTCACGTAATCTCATACCTAAACTCTCATTTTAAAAATGATTCGGATGGTTTAAGGCTTTTATATGAGCATAACACCAACTCCAAAGGTTTTTATAACTATCTTTCGCCCCTGATCTCTTTATTTTTACTCCTTTTCCCCGGCCACACTCCCGCCGACGCCCTAACCGCCCTTACTCCCATGAAGCTTTCCAAGAAAGAATATTTCTCACTTTTGGCAAGCACATCACAAAATAAGGGACATATAACCCTCGCAGATAACCTGTCCCTTTTGACAAAGGATTATCTTCTTCCACTAGATGATGTAAAAATTGTAATTATAAAAACCGACACAAAACCAAAAAGGATATTTACCGACTTTTCCCCAACTTCAGACCCGGACGAATTATCCAAAGAACAAAGAAGGATTCTCTCTTTCTTTATCAAAGAAGAGGAACGTGTCTTGAAATATCCGGAGCTTAAAGACATTGGAGAATTTCATAAGCTTATAAACGAATCGGGCGAGGATTTACTGTCCCTTTTAGATACATCTGCCTTTTCGCTTTTAGTTGACATTACAAGAAAAACTCCCGCACTATCGTCAAGACCAATCGCCAATTCATCAAGCGTATA
This sequence comes from Clostridia bacterium, assembly GCA_045603125.1. Lineage (GTDB taxonomy): Bacteria > Bacillota > Clostridia > UBA1381 > UBA1381 > CAKSFT01. Next base: position 16,592 of record JAZULN010000102.1, read on the forward strand.
TGCAATAGTTCCCGACACTGAAGTTGATAATTTTATAAAGTATACGGAAAATGAGTATGAAAAAAAGGCAGGTTACAAACCTACCTTTTATATTACCGATACTGTAGCCAGTGGCATAAAATCAGGGCTTATACATTAAAGCGGAATAAAACTATATCTCCGTCTTTCATAACGTATTCCTTACCTTCTGAGCGGACCAAACCCTTTTCCTTTGCCGCAACCATGTTTCCGCACTCCATAAGGTCTTTATAGGCAACAACTTCTGCACGGATAAACCCTCTTTCAAAGTCACTGTGGATTTTACCTGCGGCTTGCGGCGCTTTTGTGCCCTCTGTGATTGTCCATGCACGAACTTCAGGCTCACCTGCAGTTAAATAACTAATCAACCCAAGCAATTTATAACTTGCCTGAATCAAACGATCAAGTCCCGATTGTTCCATTCCAAGCTCTTCCAAAAACATTGCTTTTTCTTCCGCTTCAAGTTGAGAAATTTCTTCCTCAATTCTTGCAGAAACCGGCATAATTTCTGAGTTTTCACTCTCTGCTAAATCTTTTACCAATTTAACATACTTGTTATTTTCAATTCCCTTTGAAAAATCATCTTCAGAAACGTTTGCCGCATATAAAACCGGCTTTAACGAAATCAAAGAAATCTCCTTCATAATCGCCATTTCTTCTTTTGTGTAGTCAAGGCTTCTTGCAGGTTTTCCCTCTTCTAAGGCCGCCTTTACTCGCTCTAATAGTGCAAGTTCTGTCGCTAAGGTCTTATCACCTTTCATCAATTTCTTTGTTTTATCAATCCTTCTATCCATTATTTCGATATCAGAGAAAATCAATTCAAGATTGATAGTTTCGATATCTCTCAATGGGTCGATTGACCCGTCAACGTGGGTGATGTTTGCATCTTCAAAGCATCTTACCACATGAACAATTGCATCAACCTCTCTTATGTGAGATAAGAACTTGTTTCCCAAACCTTCACCTTTTGACGCACCCTTAACAAGACCTGCAATATCGACAAATTCGATATATGCGCGTGTTACCTTTTTCGGGTTATACATCTTAGCCAAAGCGTCAATTCTCTCATCCGGCACGTCAACAATGCCAACATTTGGCTCAATTGTACAGAATGGGTAGTTTGCCGATTCAGCGCCTGCTTGTGTTATAGCATTAAATAAAGTGGATTTACCAACGTTTGGTAATCCGACAATTCCGAGCTTCATAATATTTCTCCTCTCAAGAAAAGGTAATAAATCATACAGGCTTTATTATAACTCAAAATCCTACTTTTTTCAAGGCTTTATGAAAATTTTCCCTTTATTTTTAAGATTTCTTAAATTTGCACTACCATTTTTTATGTGCGAGCGTAAATTTTATGCAAAAAAACCATTGACTTGACTTAGAAATAGTGATATATTTATTCTATTGTTTGTTGCTTTTTAAAGTGGCAGAAATATAGAGGAGGTAAAATTTATGAGTATTAAAAATGCTTATCTTGCAAGCGTTATGGAAAAGGTTATTGCCAGAAACGCAGGCGAGCCGGAATTCCATCAGGCTGTTAAAGAAGTTTTAGAATCATTAGAGCCTGTTGTAGAACAACGCCCTGAACTAATCGAAAGGGGTATAATCGAAAGTATCGTAGAACCTGAGAGAATTATCAAGTTCAGAGTTCCATGGGTAGACGATAACGGCAAAGTTCAAGTTAATAGAGGTTTCAGAATCCAATTCAACAGTGCAATTGGTCCATATAAGGGCGGTCTTCGTTTCCACCCATCAGTATATGAAGGAATCATTAAGTTCCTTGGTTTTGAACAAACATTCAAAAACTCTCTTACAGGTCTTCCTATCGGCGGCGGTAAGGGTGGTTCTGACTTCGACCCAAGAGGTAAGAGTGATGCAGAAATCATGAGATTCTGTCAAAGTTTCATGACAGAACTTTATCGTCACATCGGTTCTCACGTTGACGTTCCTGCCGGCGATATCGGTGTAGGTGCTAGAGAAATCGGTTACCTATTCGGTCAATATAAGAGAATCTGCAATAACTTCGAAAATGCTGTTTTAACAGGCAAAGGTCTTTCATACGGTGGAAGTTTGATTCGTCCTGAAGCAACAGGTTTCGGTGCTGTTTACTTCTGTCAGGAAGTTTTGAAGCGTTACGGCGAAGAAGTTAAGGGTAAGACATTTGCAGTTTCAGGCTTCGGTAACGTTGCTTGGGGTGCAGTTTTAAAGATTAACCAATTAGGCGGTAAGGTTCTTACAATCTCAGGTCCTGACGGTTATGTATATGACGAAAACGGCATTACAGAAGAAAAAGCAGCATTTATGTTAGAAATGCGTGCATCAGGCAGAGATAAGGTTGAAGATTACGCAGATAAGTTCGGCGCTAAGTTCTTTAAGGGCGAAAAGCCATGGGGCGTTAAGGTTGATGTTTGTATGCCATGTGCTACTCAAAACGAAGTACAATTAGCAGACGCTGAAAAGATGGTTGCAAACGGACTTAAGTATTACATAGAAGTTGCTAACATGCCAACAACTGATGAGGCTGTTCAATACTTCAAGAAGAATAACGTAGTTGTAGCTCCATCTAAGGCAGTTAATGCCGGCGGTGTTGCAGTATCTGCTCTTGAAATGAGCCAGAACTCAATGAGACTATCATGGTCAGCTGAAGAAGTTGACGAAAAACTTCACGGCATCATGGTTACAATCTACAATAACGTAAGTTCTGCCGCAAAAGAATTCGGTATGGAAGACGACCTTATCGCAGGTGCTAACATTGCCGGCTTCATGAAGGTTGCAGAAGCAATGATGGCTCAAGGTATTGTATAATTTAAGAGTACAAATAATAAATATCCACCCGCATAGCGGGTGGTTTTTCATTTTCGGGCATAGCCCTATCCTTTACTGGCAACGCACAAGTGCGTTTTTTTTGGCCTGCCAGCCATGCAATCTTTACTTACTACCCATAAATGGGTCCCGCGGGTCAAACAAACTTATTTGATCACTTTCGTAATCACTTTTTAGCTGCTCGGATATATAATTCTTTATTGCTTTTGTGTTTTTGCCCGCGGTATCCACGTAATATCCCTTACACCAAAATTCGCGATTTCTGTATGCAAATTTCATATTTCCCCACTTTTGAAATATCATAAGTGAA
>JAZULN010000103.1:0-6930 GCA_045603125.1 Clostridia bacterium
CTGGTCTTCAGACCCAGCGCCGGCTTGCCCCACGGTGTTACCGGGCTCGGCATACCGATAGGAGACTTACCTTCACCACCGCCGTGGGGGTGGTCATTCGGGTTCATAACAACACCGCGGACGGTGGGTCTGAAGCCCATGTGGCGCTTTCTGCCTGCTTTACCGATAGAAATGTTTTCATGTTGTTGGTTACCAACTATACCGATTGTAGCCTTACATTCCAAACGCACCATTCTAACTTCACCTGATGGAAGTCTTACTTGTGCGTAAGCGCCTTCTTTAGCCATAAGTTGTGCATAAGCACCGGCTGTACGAACTAATTGTCCGCCCTTACCTGGGTATAATTCAATGTTATGAATTAATGTACCAACAGGGATATCCTTAATGAATAATGCGTTACCAGCCTTGATATCTGCGCCTTCACCTGATACTACAACGTCACCGTCTGTAAGACCTTGTGGTGCGATGATATATGCCTTAGTTCCATCTTCATATTGGATTAAAGCGATGTTTGCTGTTCTGTTTGGATCGTATTCGATACCGATAACAGTTGCCGGCATTCCATCCTTATTTCTCTTAAAATCTATAATTCTATACTTTCTTCTGTTGCCGCCGCCTCTGTGACGAACAGTAATTCTACCGTAAGAATTTCTACCTGCATTTTTCTTTAATGATTCTAATAGTGAACGCTCCGGAGTAGTCTTTGTGATTTCAGCGAAATCCGAAACTGTCATGAATCTTCTTGCAGGAGAGGTAGGCTTAAACTTTTTTATAGCCATCTTAATTTCACTCCTTATCCTCAAAAAAATAAATTACATTTCAAAGAACTCGATTGTCTTGCTGCCCTTTTCCAAAGTTACAATGGCTTTCTTCCAGGAAGCTCTTCTTCCTTCGAATCTACCCATTCTCTTAACCTTGCCCATAACACGCATTGTGTTTACGCTTGCAACCTTAACTCCGAATACTTCTTCTACCGCTTTTTTGATTTCAATCTTATTTGCACTAACCGGTACTTCAAATGTATACTTTTTGATTTCGTTACCATCTCTATCGAAAACAACTTCCATTGAACGTTCAGAGATTACTGGTCTTCTTATAATATCGTGAGCGTATGTCATTAGCAAAGCACCTCCTCAATTTTTGCAATCGCATCTTTTGCAACGATGAACTTATCGTGCTTTAAGATTTCGTATGTGTTTAGAACACCAACGTAAGTTGGAGTAACACCCTTGATGTTTCTTGCTGACTTATAAACCTTTTCGTCACATTCAGCAGTAACAATCAATGCTTTTGTATCGATTTCAAGACCCTTCAAAAGCTTAGCAATTGTAGCAGTCTTAATTTCTTCTACCTTTAAGTCATCTATTACGAAGATTTCGTATGCTTCGTATTTAGCAGATAAAGCCGATCTTAAAGCAATCTTCTTTACCTTCTTATTTAATCTATATCTGTAATCACGTGGCTTAGGACCTAAAGCTACGCCGCCGCCTGTCCATTGTGGTGCACGAATACTACCTTGTCTTGCACGACCTGTGCCCTTTTGTCTCCAAGGCTTAATTCCGCCGCCGCTAACTTCAGTACGAGTCTTTGTGCTTTGTGTTCCTTGTCTTTGGTTTGCAAGATAATTAACAACTACCTGGTGCAAAACCGCCTTATTAACTTCAGCCGCAAATATTGAATCACTAACTTCCATAGTGTCAATCTTTTCGCCTAACATGTTATATACAGCCAATTTAGACATAGTTATTCCTCCTTTCCTAAACCCTATTACGCTTTAACGGCGTTTTTAATTGTAACAAGTCCGCCCTTGTTGCCCGGAACTGCACCCTTTAAAAGGATTAAGTTGTTCTCAGCGTCAACCTTAACTACTTCTAAGTTCTGAACTGTTACTCTAACAACACCCATGTGTCCCGGAAGCTTCTTACCCTTCATAACTCTACCAGGGTTAGAACAAGCTCCCATTGAACCTGAACCTCTATGATAACCTGAACCGTGAGACATAGGACCTCTGTGCAAACCCCATCTCTTCATTGGTCCGGCAAAACCTTTACCCTTTGTGATGCCTGTTACATCAATCTTCTCGCCTGCTTCAAAGATGTCAGCCTTGATTTCGTCGCCAACATTTATAGCAGAACAATCATCGAGTCTTAGTTCTCTTAAATACTTCTTTGCTGCCACATCTGCCTTTGCAAAGTGACCCTTTTGAGGCTTTGTAAGGCTCTTTTCCTTAACTTCACCGAATCCAACCTGAACAGCTTCATAGCCGTCTGCCTCTGTTGTCTTCTTTTGAACTACAGTACATGGTCCTGCCAAAACTACAGTTACCGGAATCAATTCACCGTTTTCACCGAAGATTTGAGTCATTCCAACCTTTGTACCTAAAATCGCTTTTTTCATGTTTTTCATCCTTTCATAACAGTTATTGGTTCTCCTAAAAGCGACGGAGAACATGACCTGCATCATAACCTTTATAGGTTACTGCTAAAATAAAATTTTTATCGAATTACTTTTGGATAACATCAATTGATACACCAGCTGGTAAATCGATCTTGACAAGTGATTCCATAGTCTTTGCACCAGGAACTACGATGTCGATAAGTCTTTTGTGAGTTCTTCTTTCAAATTGCTCACGAGAATCCTTATACTTATGAACCGCTCTCAAAATTGTGATAACTTCTTTGTCTGTTGGTAGTGGAATAGGTCCAGATACCTTAGCACCAGTCTTCTTCGCAATTTCAACGATCTTTTCTGCAGATTGATCCAATACTGCATGGTCATAAGCCTTAAGCTTGATTCTGATTTTTTGTTTTGCTGCCATACTTTTCCCTCCTATTAAAGTTTTTTCTTCGAGCATCCTCGAAATCTTATTGATTTTTTTGGACACCCTTTCATTGTGTTTCCTGCACGACAGCCCGTTTTATGTGATACACACCTCCGGGTGTTTCCTTATCACCCGAAATAAAAACCCGAATTACTCTCGAATTAGAGTATTCCGGGTAGTCTAAACCGCCACATGGCACACCTGTAGATTATTAGTTTTCTAAAAAATGCACAGATTTATCCTATTGTAGCGTGACCTGCCGCCCGGTTTCATGAATCGGACATTCTCCACGGAAAAACCGGACTTTTCTTGTCCGCAACCTCCCGCTTCATCGTTTGTCAAGTGTCACAACACTACCATTATAACCTATAGATACAATATTTGCAAGCATTTTTTTCAAAAACAAGGCAAAAAATTTCTACGAATTTTTAGAAATTTAGCACTCGTTTTTGTGCAAATTGCTACAATACCAATTTTAGCATTTTTTACCTTGTCGGAGTTTCTTCCTATATTATATATAATGCTCGACGGAGTCCGTCGGGCAAATAATCAATATTATTTTACCTCTATTTTAAACTCAAAATGAGTTTCTTTTGGATTTATTGGTGAAAAATCAATAAAATGAGCTTCTAAATCCATGGTGTTAAAGTGATTGCGATATAATTCCATCGAGGTCTTCACATTATATCTTTTTTCATCGTATACTATCTTTACCTTACCCATATCCACAAAGCCGTCTGACACTTCTGGCTTTATGTGACTTACAAATCTCTCCACTATACTCTCGGTCTTTTCGGAATACTCGAAAGTGTCAATCATTGTCACCGATTTTTCGCCCATTTTAAAGCTTCTGTGAATTTTTCTCACCAATCCGTCGCCATAGGCATTTTCAAGGTCCAGCGAAACGAAGTCCTCGCCTGCCGTCATATTTTTAGCAGATCTTCTTTTCGGGTCAAAATCGTAACCGCTAAATTCCTGGTATGTACCATTTATAATCGGCACGCTGTGACCTCTTGAACTCCACGCAATCTCATTATACATCTCGTCGATGGTATACCTTCCGTATAGCCCCTGACCGAAATCGTCTAAAGGAATCTCGTCATCCACCACTACCATAAAGCTTCCGATATCGTTATGGTTATGAGGTTCACGATTGTATCCGCCCTTTACCGCAAAGGAATAGCTCCCGTTTCTTTTCACATACCACTGGGAATCCCGGAAAAAATGCCAATCATTCTTCATTTCGTCTTCCTCATAGTCAGGGTCGAGCCACAGGATATCTGTCATAGTATAGATATTGGGGCAATATTCCGCACCGTTTTTTAAAGGCGGACGACTGAATTCATCAGGATATAGATTTTTTAAAAAGCATACAAAACCAATGTTGAACTGAAGCTTTGATCGGGCATCGGAAAAGCAGACATTTGTCTCTCTTCCCATTCTGACCCTGTTTAAAAAGAGGGCGATTTCCTTTACCTTTTTATTTTTAAAGTAGTCAATCTCACCCTTTGAATATTCCAAAAGCATCTTTGAGAGTGCAACAAAATTTCCAAATCCGTAGGACCAGTATAGCGTTCCCTCAAGACAGCATCCGTCACCCTGAATACCATCGAGATAATTATCGGCACACGCCATAAGTTTGGGAATGATATAGTCAATTTCCTCTTTAGTTCCATAATATAAAAGCGGTGTGCATATTCCTGCTGAGCAGACAACCGCCCAGTTTAGTTTTGCCGACATAAAGTAGAACTCTTTGTCCTCCATCATAGGCTTTATCATTCGCCTTCTGATTTCATACTCCATGCGTGCCTTTACATAATTTGGCAGATACTCCCCTACCATAAGAGCAATGTCGGTAAGAGCACGTCCTGTCATGCAATGGAAAAGATCAAGGTGGGTCACCATATCTTCCAAATTGTGTACCACATCCCCCATATGTAAATGTGCCGGCGAGCACCATGTGAATTCGTCTAAAATCATCATGATATGGTCGATTAGCGGCCACACATATTTTTCATCACCGGTAAGCCACAGCGCAATTGCAATATACTGACAGTTATTTCGCCTGTCAAACCATGGGTACTCAAACTCCCTGCGGTTACCGCCCGGGGTGTAGTGCCGGTCATAAAGACTCATCGGTAGCACCTCATATTTTTTATCCAAGGCATAGTCAGCCTTTTTAATAATCCCGTCAATTACCCACTTTACCTTGTGGCTTTTTAAAAGCTCTTGCTTTTTTATTCCATAATCTACGCCGTAGTAATTTCTATAGTCCTTATTGATTTTTTGGAACTCGATTTTATGATTATCCACTTTCGCTCACCCCACTTTTACGATTTCATTTTAGCATATAGTGTAAATAAGTCAATAAATCTCAAAGTATATCCTATAATTTACATACCATTTCACAAGATTTACATATTTTTATATGCAACTTCCCCGTCAATTATGGTCATGTGGGCTTTTGCGCCAAATTCAAAAGGCAATTTATCGAATAATACCATATCCGCATCCTTGCCAACCTCGATTGAGCCGACTCGGTTTTCAATTCTGCAATTTTTAGCCGCTGCAATTGTTACCCCCTCAAGGGCTTTTAAAGGGTTCATGCCGTTTTGGACCGCCAATGCCACGCAAAGGGACAGATTTTCAATGGTAATTTCAGGGTGGTCGGTTATAATTGCAACAGAGAGTCCCATATCGGACAAACTTTTATATGTAGAAAAGCTGAGGTTTTTAAGTTCAGGTTTACTCCTGTCAGAAAGGGTCGGGCCCAACATCAACGGCACATTCTCTCTTACCAATACCTCTTTTACCGCCTCACCATCGGTACAATGCTCAATGGTTACGTCGATGTCAAACTCCTTCATAAGTCTTATTGCACTACAGATATCGTCACCTCGGTGAGCGTGAATTTTAACAGGTATTTCCCTTTTTAAAACTGGAATCAATGCCTCCGACTTAATATCATATTCCGGCTTATCGTTTTCGTCCGGGTCGTTTTCATATTTTTCTAAATCTTTAAGGTATTCCTTTGCCTTATATAGAGTTTCTCTGATTAAAGCTATCGTTCCCATCCGGGTAACCGGTGTCTGGCTTTTTTGATGATATACAGATTTCGGGTTCTCACCCAACGCCATCTTCATCGCAACCGGAGCTTTTATGACCATATCGTCAATACATACCCCTTCAGTCTTTACCGCCGCAAACTGACCGCTTATGGGGTTTGCACTCCCCGGCCCTGTTACCACAGTGGTAACGCCTGCTTTTTTTGCATCGGAAAATCCCCGGTCAAAGGGGTTTATAGCATCGATTGCACGAAGGTGAGGAGTTATAGGATCTGAATCCTCGTTTCCGTCGTCACCCTCAAAACCAAGGGAATCCTCAAACATCCCCAAATGGCAGTGCGCATCAATCAGCCCAGGCAAAAGAAATTTACCACAAGCATCTATAACTTCATCTGCCAGGATTTCGCCCGAATCCTTACCCACATATTGGATTTTTTCATCAAATACTACCACGCCGTCCTCTATTATATCTCCTGCCATGGTATAGATATTTGCATTTATAATCTTCTTCATTTTCTTACCTTTCCAAGCCGTTTACATAGTTTATGGCAGAAACCGCCGCAATAGCACCGTCAGACGCTGCAGTTACAATCTGTCGAAGGGGAGTATCACGAACATCTCCTGCAGCATATACACCCTTACAGTCGGTCAGCATTTCTCTGTCGGTTCTGATAAATCCGTCGTTTGTTAAGTATACATATTTCCCTGCAAGCTCGGTCTGAGGGTCTCTTCCGATCGCAACAAATACTGCCGAGGTTTCGATTTTTTCTTCCCGTCCGGTTAAAGTATCCCACAAGGTCACCGAATCAACCACATCTTTTCCGTGAATTTCCTTTACTTTTCTATTGGTTAAAAGGGTAATCTTATCATTTTTCTTCACCCTGTCAACTAAATTCTTACTTGCACGGAAATTCTCGCTTCTATGGACAAGGTATACTTTTGCAGAAAACCTTGCAAGATAGAGTGCATCTTCAAATGCGGTGTTTCCACCGCCTACCACAAGGGTGGTCTGGCCCTTGAAAAATGCTCCGTCACAGGTTGCAC
>JAZULN010000104.1:0-13475 GCA_045603125.1 Clostridia bacterium
TCATAGATTTAATCCTCCAATGTGATTTTTATTCTTTTGACTGGCAGGTCAGATTTTATTATATCACATTGGAGGATTTCTGTTCATCGGTTAACCTCTACTGAACCACGCGACTATCGCGTGGTTTTCTTTATACAAAAAAAGGACTAACCGAAGTTAGTCCTTTTAATTATAATCTACTGATTATTTGTCTTCACCGATGATGATGAACATATCTGTTACGATATCGTCAACGATCTTAGCGAATGCGAAGTTTACTTGGTCTTTATCAGTACCAGCAACATTTGTACTCCAGTCGATTGTATAGTAATCACCAGCAAGAGTTGTTAGGTGATCAACTGATGTACCATAGATGTCACCTGTTGAACCTACATAGAACTTTTTGTCCTTACCAGCATTGTAATCGTATACATATACGTTAGTAGCTTCTGTTGCTAAGATATCTAATGTAGCACCTTCTGAAGTTGTTGCATCCTTTGTAGCTTCTAAATCAAGGTATGTCTTAGAAGAAGAATCAACTTGTACTAAGTAGTTACGTCCGTTACGTGTAACGATTGGGGCGTATACAAGCTTAGCTAAATCGCTGTCTGCTGGGTTCCAAACCATTGTGAATGGGTCACCGCTAACCGGGTTAACTGTATACTTGTTGAAGTTAGCAGCATTTAAGCCGTTTGACTTCAATGTAGCATAAGAAGCAAAACCAGCGTCCTTAGCCTTGAATATTCTTACAACTTCCTTAACCTTATCAGAAGCATTCTTCTTAAGAACTACTACGTCACCAGCATCTAAGTCAGCGTCGTACTTAGCTTCTTCGTCGATGTAAAGTGTTTGTTCTTCGCCTTCATAAAGTACTGTTAATGTATCAAGAACAGCACCATCTTCAGTTGTACCTGAGCCAAGAGCCTTAGTAACAACAGCAAATGTTGTTTCTTCTGTGTAAGAAGCTTCACCCTTAACGATAAGTACTAGTGGGTATGAGTTGTCTGTAAGTGATTGGTTGCCATATTTGTAGATTGTGTATTGAACGTCATCTACTAAAGCATCCATTGATGATGTTTCGATATCATCGATCTTACCTGTTGAAATGAATTCTTCAACGTTTACAAATGTTGTAGCAGGAGTTACGATAACTGAACCGATCTTTTCGTTATCTGCATCGTAATCCTTTTTGATTTCACTACCTGCATTCAAGATTTCTAAGCTTGTGATCTTACCTGTTGAAGTAGAAATCTTGTAGCTAGCCACACGATTCATAACTTCATCTGATCCATCATTGTCTGTATCTGCAAGATAAGTTTGAAGATCACTTAATGTTGCTGTAGCCTTTCCAGGAAGAGCGATCTTTGCAGTTGTTGCAAATTCAACATACTTATATGTACCGTCTGTGAACCAAAGTCTTACACGGTCATTATCATAAGTTGAAGTAGTAGTTGCCTTTTGGAACTTGTCAACGATAGCATATCTTGCAGAAGTTTCTGATTTTTCCCATGTGTAGATTCTGCCGAATGCATCTAAGTAGATCTTATATTCATTTGAAAGGTTTGCCTTAATGAAGTCGTATTTTGTATCTTTACCGTCACCATAAGCAGCAGCCCAATCAACGAATACATAGTTTTCTGTACCAATTGTTACAGTCTTTTCGTCTGTGTCAAGAGCCTTGAATTGGCCTTCTTGAACATCTCTTGATACATAGATATCAAAGAACTTTGAACCATCTTTTGCTACAGTGTTAAACTTGATTGAAAGGATATCGTCCTTCTTGATTTCTGAAGCGTCGATAGCTTCGCCGTTCATGTAAACGTTTAAGATGATTTCGTTATCTTCAAGTGATTGTTCATCGATAGCGATGCTTGAAAGGTTAAGAAGTGTAGACTTACCATTGATGTAAACCTTCTTAGCTGAAACTGATGATACCTTAACTGTTTCGTAGTATTCTACGTTAACAATGTCATAGCCTTCAGCTGACTTGAATGTGTCGATAAGTTCAACCTTACCGATAGCATTGCCTGTGATGTATTGCTTAACAGCATTTAATAACTTAGTAGCATCACTTGTATCAATTGCTACACCGTTAACGAATAACTTGTAGCCAGCTTCTAACTTATACTTTGTTGACTTTGCAGCACCTTCTGATGCATAGAAGTAAACATAAGGGTTAGTTGTGCTTGTTAGATTTGTTTCGATTGTTGATGCTGAGTATTCATCATCATCTAATAGAGCAAGGTCTAATTCAACTGATACGTTCTTACCTGATGGTACGAAGCTGATAAGAGTCTTTCTGTTTGCTTCATCAACTTGGATGATAGCTTCAGCATATGTTTCTAAGTAGTTAGCAGCATTTGTGTCACCAACTTTAACTGTGAATGCCTTATTCTTTTCGAATGCACCATTCAAGTCATAAGATTCCATATCTACAACTTTGAATGAAACTTCATCCATTTCGCCTGTACCTGTTGATTGGTATGTACCTACTACTGTACCTTCTACAAGGTAAGCGTCAAACTTTTCTGTCAAAAGTGTCTTAAAATACTTTGATTCGATACCGTCTTGCTTTTCGATACCAGGAACGAAACCACCTTCAACAGCTGAGTATTGCATACCCTTTGCCTTAACAACAGGTGTCTTTAATGCTTGGTAAACTAATTGAGCAACTACACCTCTTGTAGCAGCAGCTGTGTTTTCCATTGAGCAACCATCTGTGATTTCTAATTCATCAGCAATGTTGATGAAACCATCCGGATAGCCGCCGTAGAAGTTAGCGTATTCGTTGTAGTTCATGCAAGATACTACCATCTTAACTACTTCTTGATACTTAACTTCGCCGTCTGGGTCGAATCTGCCTTCACCCTTACCGTTGATGTAACCATCAGCTACACCAGTATTGATGAAACCTGAAGCCCAGTGATCAGCAGCAACGTCGTTGAATTTTGTTGCGCCCATTCTGCTTTCAGCAGTTGCAAGCTTGTTGTTCATAGCAACGATGATCTTAGCTGCTTCTGAACGCTTGATTGTCTTGTCTGGTTGAAAACTTCCGTCTTCATAACCATCAATGATTCCTAAAGCAGAAAGTACATCTACTGCTTCTGCATAGGATGCTGTTGATGCTACGTCTGTGAAGCTCTTTGCAAAAGAAACTGTTGCAAATGTGCTAGCAGAGATCGCTAAAGCAATAACAGCGGAAATTACTTTTTTGAGATTCTTTTTCATAGTCTCAAATCCTCCCTTATTATTTTCTCTGAAAGGGTGTTTTCTGTTATCCGATACGCACCCTTTCTTTAATCGTACCGAATAGGTTTTCGCGTCAAAGACAATACTGACCTTGACTATGCATTGATTATATCACAGGTAAAAAATATAGTCAATGCTATTTTTGCAGTTGTAATACAACTGTAAAATTGCAGAAAAACAAAAACATTGTTGTAATTTTTCAGAAAAACTGTAAAATTCCAATAATTTTTCTGTATAAAATCTGCAATAGAACGTTACTTTGAGCTTTTAGCACACAAGTAACCATTGTCTATCATTTTACTATTTTTTACTCATTCTGTCAATAGATTTTGAAAAAAATTTGAGGTTTTATATTATTATATAATGTTTTTTGGTTTTAATTTGTGAAATTTATAACTTTTGCCGAAAGGCGAGATGTCGAGGGGCGAGATGGATGTTGATTTTCGTAACGTCACATAGGTCGTTCCCTACCCAGAATTCACAAAATGACGTAGGGAAGGGATTTATCCCTTCCGTTGATTTCGGAATGCATAAATGCATTCCCTACTTATCATTAAATTGTATCTTTAATCCCTCCACCACCTTCGGCGGTCCCCCTCCCTTTAGGGCAAGGGAGGCAGATGTGGCGTTACCCAAATCAAAGATTTGGATAAGGTCGTAAAAAACTCGGGCTACAGCACCGCCATAGTCCGAGTTTCTTCCTATTATATTATAGTGCACTTCCGCAGTTAGCACAGAACTTTGCACCTTCTTTATTCTGGAACCCACATGAGCAGGTCACTCCGGTTGCTGCCGGTGTTACCGGTGTTACAGGCACGGTAGTCGCCTGAGGCTTTGGAGCTTCCAATGCTTTTATCTGGTCCTGAATACCTGCTAATTTTTCATTGATAGCTGTTATCTCCTGAAACATTCCGTCACATTGAGGAGCCTCAAGAGCACCTTCTGCTTTTAGGTTATATACCAAAGTTCCCATGCTTTGAAGGATTTGGTTCTTTTGGTTTTCCAACTCCTGAATCTGTACGTTTAGTTTTGCCTTTTCCACAAGGTTCTTTGAGCCTTCGCTCACACTGTTTACGCCTTTGTTGATTCCAACAACGACTTTATCAAAAAATCCTGCCATAGTATTTCCCTCCACTTTAAATTTTAGGGTCTGTCCCCTTTTTGTTTTATTATACCATTACATTTTTACTTTGTCAATGACAAAGAGATTACACATCTATTCTCTCACCACGCGAAAGTGCTGCATCAATATTCGGGCAGAAGTTTCCCTCCCCGACCTTGTCGAAAAATCCTGATTTTTTCATAACCTTCATCGGCTGAGGATTTACGTGGGATAAAATTAAGGTAACACCTTTTTTATCGCATAGCTTCTTGAGGTTTTCTAAAGAATTCATGGCCGTTGCATCGAGGGCAGTTACTCCTCTCATTCTGAGAATCAGGCATTTTGTGAAATCCTTTAAGGTGATTTCCAAAATCTTATCTGCTGAGCCGAAGAACATTGGTCCTGACACCTCATAGACTCTCACGTGCTTTGGCACATCCTTTAGCTCGATATTTTCGCTGTCCTCATCATATTCCCAGCCTTTAACTGTCGACTCGTCGCTCATTCTCTTCATAAAGAGGATTGCTGCAAGGATAATGCCAACCTCAATAGCAACAACAAGGTCGAAAATTACGGTTAAGAGGAAGGTGACAACCAAAACCAGGATATCACTCTTTGGTGCACTCTTTAAAATCCCAACAAACTTTCGCCATTCGCTCATATTATAAGCAACCATAAATAGGATTGCCGCAATAATCGGCATAGGGATGAGCCCTGCCAAAGGCATTAAGAATAACAGAACTAAGAGTAGCACCAACGCGTGTACCATACCGGCAATAGGGGTTCTTCCACCGTTTTTTGCATTGGCAGCCGTTCTTGCAATGGCACCCGTTGCAGGGATTCCGCCAAAAAGAACCGAGGCGATGTTTCCTAACCCTTGCCCTACAAGCTCTGCGTTTGAGTTATGCTTTGAGTTAACCATACTGTCAGCAACAACGCAGGACAAAAGCGATTCAATCGCCGCAAGGATTGCTATAGTAAAGGCACTCGGGAATACTGCAGTAATTTTTGCCAGACTAAAATCCATACCCGAAAAATCAAGCTTTGGTAAGCCTTGCGGGATTGTGTAGAGTTCGCCGATGGTATATACCCCGTCGTCTAACCCCGGTATGAATTTTACCATCAACACCCCGACGATTACCGCAATAAGTGACGGCGGCACTCTTTTTTCAAGCTTTGGATATACTATTAGTATAAGAAGACAAACCGCACCAATCAACAGCGCCTCCCAGCGGAAGGTGTACATAAATTCAACGTTTGCCATAACCTTTTCTATGGTTTCAATCGGCTTTACACCAGCGTCATATGTAATCCCTAAAAAATCCTTAATCTGACCGACTAGGATTGTAACCGCGATACCCGAGGTAAAGCCTGTGGTGATTGTGTATGGGATAAACTTTATAAGCGAGCCAAGTTTAAATACACCCATTAAAATCAATAAAATACCGGCAATCATTGTTGCCAGAAATAGTCCGTCCATACCTTGGGTTGCCACAATCCCCGCAACGATTGTTGCAAAGGCTGCGGTAGGGCCGGCTATCTGGATTCTGCTGCCGCCAAAAAGCGACACAAAAAATCCGGCGGCGATTGCGGTATATATACCACACTGTGGTTCAACACCCGATGCTAAAGCTAAAGCGATAGATAATGGCAAGGCGATAATTGCCACGATAATTCCGGCTATAATGTCCTTTAGAATCTGGTCTTTTCCGGTAGATTTTATTACAGAAAAGAACTTTGGTTTTAAGTAAAAATTATTCATTTTATTCTCCTTTTTCATAAAAAGGGCTGTAAAATTACAGTCCTTTCTTTTGGGGGGGATTGGAAAAAAGCTTTGGAATTAACAAACTGAGCCAAAACTCCAGTTTTGGGTTACCCGAAGGCGTACACGGGGTACGTCGAGAGGCAAAGTTTGTTGATAGTAAGAAAGGATCGGTTCCTTTCTTACGCTCCGGAGGTTTTTAACATCCCTATTTAAATACTGGTTCTGATGTTATTCTGATTCCTAATCTTTTAAATACCTTCTCGTCAACGCTTGATAGTATCACAGATGAATGGAGTTCCGTGCCCCTTAATTTGCCAATCTGGCTCAAAGCAAGCTCAGCGTACTCGTCGGTGTTGGCACAAATCGAAAGTGCTATCAGCACCTCATCGGTGTGAAGTCTTGGGTTTCGGTTGCCGAAATGGTCGGTCTTTAGCCTTTGAATCGGCTCGATAATTCTTGGTGATATGAGGTGAACACCGTCGTCAATGCCGGCAAGCTTTTTTAAAGCATTTAAGAGAAGTGCTGCCGATGCACCCAAAAGGTCGCTGGTCTTTCCGGTAACAATTTCTCCGTTTTCAAGTTCAATTGCCGCCGATGGTGTGCCGGTTGCCTCTGCACGCTCCAACGCCGATGCAACAACCCGTCTATCCTCAGTTGCAATCCCCGCCTTCTTCATTAAAAGCTCTAGCTTTAAAACGGTATCGTCGGACACCCGACCCTTTTTCTGGTCACATAGGGCTGTGAAATATCTTCTGATAATTTCCTGCTTCGACGCGTCTTTTGTTACCTCGTCATCGATTATGCAGTTTCCTGCCATATTAACACCCATATCGGTAGGTGATTTATACGGACAAACCCCTAAAATCTTTTCAAGCATCGCCTCAACCACAGGGAAAATCTCAACGTCACGGTTATAGTTTACCGTGGTTTCACCATAAGCATCCAAGTGGAAGGGGTCTATCATATTAACGTCGTTTAGGTCGGCAGTTGCCGCCTCGTATGCAAGGTTTACAGGGTGAGTAAGGGGCAGATTCCAGATAGGAAAGGTTTCAAATTTGGCATACCCCGCTGAAATGCCGCGTTTATGCTCATGATAAAGCTGGGAAAGGCAGGTTGCCATCTTGCCGCTACCCGGCCCCGGTGCGGTTATAACCACAAGCTCCTTGGAAGTTTCAATATATTCGTTTTTGCCGTAGCCCTCGTCACTTACAATTCTTGAAATGTCGGACGGGTAGCCGTCTATAGAATAGTGGCGATAAACCTTAATGCCAAGGCTCTCAAGCCGTCTTTGAAAAGCAACGGCCGTTGCCTGTCCGTCAAAGCGGGTTAAGACTACACTTCCCACGAAAAGTCCGATTGAGCGGAAGCACTCGATTAGTCGGATAACGTCAACGTCATAAGTGATGCCTAAGTCACTGCGGGTTTTATTTTTTTCTATATCGGCAGAATTTATCGTGATGACAATTTCTACTCTCTCCTTAATCTGGAGGAGCATTTTCAGTTTGCTGTCCGGCTCAAAGCCCGGCAATACCCTCGATGCATGATAGTCATCGAAGAGTTTTCCGCCGAATTCTAAGTAGAGCTTTCCGCCGAACTGCGAAATCCGTTCTCTTATATGCTCAGACTGCATATGAAGATATTTTTCGTTATCAAACCCTATCGCCTTCATAACAAATTCCTTCCTTTTTTACATACTGTTTTTATTATATACCAAATTCTTTCTAATTTCAAGTAATAATGACATTTTTTTAAATCCATTTGGCAATTTTTTCACCCGTAAAAATTTACCCCATACACGAAACGGATTTATCTGTTCCGTTATTACATTATATATGTACGTTTTGTCTGTCAAAATGAAAAATCCACCCCAAAGGGTGGACTTTCTCAAATATTGGTTTAGCGACAACGATGTGCGGAATAATTTTGCAGTGGCGTTACCCAAATCAAAGATTTGGAACGCTCTCCGATAGCTCTTATTCGCCAAATCAGAGATTTGGATAAGGGCGTAAAAAAGGTGCACCAACAAAAGTCGATGCACCGAAAAATGCACACCGTTTTGTTACCACACAAAATCTTTACTCACATCAAACAAGTATGCGAAAATAGAGCGTGCATTTTTACCAAAAATAAAAATACACACTTATTCGATATGAGTTATATTCAAGATTTTATGTGGTAGTGTTATTGTACCATAAATTTTTAGAATAGTCAATAGGGTGTGGTAGAACGACTTTTTCCAAATCTGAAAAGAAGACACCCGCCAAAGGCGGGTGTCTTCAAAGGGGATATAAAGAAAACTATCAGGGAGTAATCTCCCCGAGAAAGGGAAAACAAATCAAACTGCACAGTAACCTGTGGTGTAGTAACCAAGGTTATGGCGTCTATCAAGTCTTCCGAATGCTGCACATACAGGGATGTCTGAATCCAACTCAAGTGAGTATTGACCAGGTACAATCTGGTATTTTTCTTCACAGATTGGAAGGTCAGTTCTTATGCAGATAACTCTTTCTGCCGGAACTGTAAGATGAAGTCCCTTAACAGGATCTCTGTCATCAAAGTAAAGATTTACCAAGATATGTGCATCTTCTGTGTTCTTATTTGTAATCATAAGTGCTTCGTGGCCAGGTAGACTCATATCGTCACCATTGCCAGGTAAGTCACCGTCTATAAACATATAGTGTTTGTATCCTAATTCAGCCATATTATCCTCCTCGATCTTATAGATCCTTCATGAAATAGTCGCACATCTTCTGTGACATTGGGCGACAGCCGTTTTCTGTGATAACGAAGCCTGTTTCGATTCTACCGCCGTATAGGTCAGGATGACCGAAGAATGATACGTCAACCATTACTGTCATTCCCGGAACTAATACGAAATCACCGTTAGGGCCGAAGAATGGAGATTCTGCTTCCATCAAGCCGATTGAGTGAGCAAACGGACAAACGATATAGTCAGAAAGTCCGTGCTTTTCATAGTAAAGTCTACCCGGAACGTCGATTTCTCTACCGGTCATACCAGGCTTTAACATATCCTTTGTTAAGCGGAATGTTTCTCTCATGTGGTTTAATAAATCCTTCTGCTTTTGGGTATACACACCATTTACAGGGATTGTATCACCGAATGTTCCGGCATAACCGTTAAATCTTGGAGCGATACCAATCATAACAAGTTCGCCAGCTTCCATTGGCTTATTGGTTGCTGTTGGAACAACTGCCTTTGCTCTCTCACCTGAGCCTACGATTGTAGAATAAGCAAAGCTTGTTGCACCGTTTGCACGACAGTATGCTTCACCGGCAGCTGCAACTTCGAATTCGTATGCGCCCGGCTTAATTGCTGCCATCATCTTATCATATGCAACGTCACAAAGTTCTGTTGCCTTCTGGATTTGCTCAACTTCCCAGATTGACTTATAAGCTCTTAGTGTTTCGTATTCGTCTGTAATGTCAACCATTTCAACACCCTTGAAGCCGTCAACGAAGTCGTTATAAACCTGACGTGGGATAGTTGCAGTACCAACGAAACCGATTCTCTTTAGAACTGTACCCTCTGCCTTTAGTTCAGCATCAAGTTGTTCGAAGTTTAGGATTGTAGCGTTTGGATATTCTTCATCCGGAACCATGAATACCGGGAAGCAACGAACCTTTGTGATTGCAGAGTTCATCTTTGCAAATGGTTCTGATTCAGGGCCACCCAAAAGGATTGGTTCACCTTCTACAGGAATCAAAACTGAACCCTTTTCAAACTGTCCGCACCAACCGGTTAAGTACCAGCCGTTTGCTACGTTCAATTCGTCAAAGTAGATCAAAGCTGCGTCTAAGTTCTTAGCTCTTAGGATCTCTTTTACTTGCTTAATTCTTTTTTCTGTTTCTTGCATGTTATAGTATGCCATGTTTTTTCTCTCCCTTTCTTATTAAATAAAATTATCCTCTAATGGGAACATCGGTCTTCGGATATTTTTCATATTCATATCCTGAAGTCTTTCCGTTGAACTACCCGGAGTAAAGCATAGGATTGCTCTTTTGGCCTCCTCGGCTAGTTCTGGGAATAAGTACCCAAGTTTTACTATAACAATCTTAAACTTTTTATGGTCAAGATTGATAGAGTCAAAAATATCAGGTCGACACATCGATGCACGGTATTTGGTAATAACAACCGTCATATCACCGCAATCCAAAGTTGCCGACGGGCCGGAAATTGCGCCTGTATAAGACAGGATATCGCCTCTATGTATAAGTTTTCCGGTTATCTCTGCCGATTCGCTGTTTTTATCAAGGCTACCACCAACCGTCAGGGTTAAGGTGTCACCAAGCTGAGCCTTATAGCACTCATCACAAGCAGCGCTATCAGCAATTCCTGCCAACAAGAAATTCTTGGCACCAAGCTTTATCAGTCTATTTAAAAGATATGCATTGTCACCTGCGGCTCCCGCCGTTGTGTTATCGCCCGAATCGGACAAGAACACCTGATTGTCGGTATCCGCCATCGCCCTCTTTATTGCTTCTTCCGGCTCCAATGCCTCTACCAAGAACTCAAACTCGTGGCGGACATCATAGTATTTTCTTGCAAGCTTTTCTGCCATCTCCAAGGCTTTCGCCTCATCTGATTCGTGAGTTACAACGAAGTTCGGACCCATATAGGGCTCATCAATCCAAGGCTGGCCGTTAAATACCTGAACCGACATCACTCCGTCGGTTTCCTTTTCCATACGGTCTGCCATCTCCATTATTCCCTTTAGCGGAGCAAGGGATGTCTGTACCGCATCGCCGCATATTACCACGTTTGCCCTTGCAATCTGTGGCTTTGGCATAATTTTTTTATTTATAATATCAATTAGTCCTTTTGCGGCACGAATCTGCGTATCCTTATGGTCGGTATGTGGAGCAGTTCTGAAGCCCGTTATAAAGTTTGCGTTTTTTATAAACTCGTCGGTATTGTTTGCATGAAAATCAAGGGCGAGTGAGATTGGAATGTCTTTTCCCACCTTTTCTCTTACCATTTTCAAAAGGTATGTATCCCCCGAGCCGATTTCTTCAACATACATAGACCCGTGAAGATATAGCCAGACCCCGTCAAAGCCCGAATCGGGAATTTTACTTACCAACTCATCACAAAGTCTTAGGAAATCTTCCTTTTTAACCGGGCCACCCGGCAGGGCATGGGCATAGATTGTGGGGATATATTCTACTCCCTCTTTGTCCAGATAGTCTGTGACCTTTAGCTTTTCATACATTGCCGTACCTTCGGCATAGTCGAAGTCTTCGTATAGAGTAGGAATAGGTGTAAGGCTGTTACCTTCGCACTGCATAGAACCGAGTACGATTTTCATTTCGGTCATTCCTTTCGGTATAAATATAATTATCTATATTCTACTATCTTAGTCTTACAAACGTGACGCATCTTCCAAAGGTGGTTTTCAAGCCATGTCCAGCGTCCGCATACCTCACCCGAGAACTTAGATGAAATTGATCTTGCCTCGTTATAATACTTTTCGATTTCCTTGACCTTATCGTCATCAGACATTGTAGCCGCTCTTTTAAAGATATCCGGCTCATCGGTCAAATCTTCCAGCTTATTGAAGGTGTTGATGTGAAGCCTTGGGTCGGATAAATCCGAGCCCATACCTAAGATATTGCTCTTTGTATATAACTCTCTCCATCTCTTTGCAAGTCCCGAGCCGCCGTATAGTGGGTCAAGGGTTTGTGAATAGAAGAGGTCTTCTGATATTTCAGGGTTATCATTACCGAACCCTGCCGCTTCCTCAAGAGCAAGATAGTTTGCCTCATTTGGCGGTGCAAATGGTGATTCCTCACCGAATATGCTGATACCGTTAATTCCGAAGGTTCTTGCCTTCTTCGCCATATCAAAAACAAGGTTTGTGCCCCAGTCAGCACCCTTAACCTGTGCCCACTGGCTGCCTGTATGTAATCTTAAGATGTTATTTTCAGATGGAATGTGCATTCCCTCACGCCAAACGTGGGTAGCATTGGCACCAACCGCTCTATCGGCTGACCATTGAAGGATTCCGCCCTCAGGAAGCTTTGCTAAAATATCTCTGTCCGATTCAGACATACTCTTCCATTCGTTAGTACCGTCTTTTGCCACAGCCACCGATGAATAGGTTTCACACACTACCCATGGCTCTTTTTTGTGGGCTTTTGAAATATTTATAGCCTCGGTGTAGGTTGACAGCATATCTGCAATGCTATACCACTTACCGGCGGTTGTGCCCTTTCTTCTTTCTTCACAAAGCGGGCAGTGACATACGCCGTAGTCGCCGATTTCAACCTGAAGTCCGTCTATATCAAATTCTTCATAAAGCCAGTTTAAGCCTTCCTTGAACCACTCAATGTTTTCCTTTCGTGACGGGCAAGCGATAACATTTAGCGGGCCATATGGATATGGCTTGCCGTTTTCGTCAATTGCTGCATAGTCAGGGTGTTTTTTAAGCCAGCTTGCCAATGAATATGGGTGGTCTACCATTGCCATATCTGGTGCGGTCGCTCCCGGAAAATCCTTTCTCGGGTCATAACATACACCGCCGTAACCGAATGCCGAAACACCCGGCATTATGGTAACTCCCTTTTCTCTGCCGTACTTTACCAATTCCTTTAACTGGTCAAACCCGTCGTCGTGAGCTCTTACGGCTCCCCATATAATAACACCATTTAAGTGGTGTGCTGATGCATAATCTACTAATCTTTTATAATCTCTTAAAAAGGCGTGTCTTCTGAAGCTTACTCCTGAAGAGCCTTTACTTCTTCCCCAAACAGAGTCGTCCCAACCTGTACACATATCCCACGTCCAGAGGGTTCTAAATTTTGGTCTATCCATACTTCATCCTCCTATACTCCCCATTATTACTTTCATTTTAACAGTATAGCCTTGAAATTTCAATGCACTTTTTTAAGATTTCAATGCACTTTTTTAAGATTTTTAGGTAATATCAAGGAAAATCACCCTTTTCCCTTAAAAAACGGCAAATTTGGAGATGCGGAACGGATAAATCCGTTCCCTACAATGCTTATAAATTTATTGACTATTATAAAAATTCGTGATATAATACCATCACCACATAAATTTTTAATATCTGATATATAAAATCAGTGTGTATTTTTATTTTCGGTAAAAATGCATGCTCTATTTCTGCATACTGTTTTATATGTCAGTGAAAATTTGTGTGGTAACAAAGGCGAGTGTGCATTTTTCGGTGCATCACTTTTGTTGGTGCACTTTTTTTACGCCCTTATCCAAATCTCTGATTTGGCAAATAAGGGCTATGCAAGAGTGTTCCAAATCTTTGATTTGGGTAACGCCACTGCAACGACTTATCCAAATCTTCGATTTGGCGAATAAGGGCTATTGTAGGGAAGGGTTTCCAC
>JAZULN010000105.1:0-44895 GCA_045603125.1 Clostridia bacterium
TATGCCTCCGAATGGGCCGAAAAAGTTAAACTGGAAGACGGTAAAACGACTGCTTTCATACCTTAAGGACTTTAAATTTCACATGATACTTGTAATTTTATGTATTGCTCTTAGTTCCCTGGTAAATGTAGTATCATCACTGTTTTTGCAGACCTTGATTGACGACTATATCACGCCCCTATTATTAGAGGCAAGCCCTGTATTTTCAGGACTTTTAAAGGCACTTTTTGTGATGGCGGGAATTTATATTGTGGGGATTTTATCCACATGGCTTTATAACCGCACCATGGCATTGGTGAGTCAGGGGACACTAAAAAAGGTAAGAGATGATATGTTTTCACATATGCAGAAATTACCGATAAAATACTTTGACACCAACACCCATGGCGATGTAATGAGCCATTACACCAATGATGCCGACACTCTGAGGCAGATGATTTCCCAGAGTATTCCTCAGGCATTTTCATCAATTATAACTATTGTTATGGTCTTCTCGGCAATGATATCAATTAGTGTCCCTCTTACACTTTTTGTATTCTTGTTTGTCATAATAATGATGAAGTTTGCCGGAAAGATTACAGGGAAGAGCGGAAAGTATTTCCGCACTCAGCAAAAGACCCTCGGCGAGGTTAACGGATATATTGAGGAAATGATAAACGGACAGAGAGTTGTAAAGGTTTTCTGTTATGAAGAACGTGCCAAGAATATATTTGACGAGAAGAATGAGCGGCTAAGAGATAGTGTAACAAAGGCTAACTCTTATGTGAATATACTGATGCCGTTTATGAATAATATGGGGCATGTGCTTTATGTTCTTCTTGCAATATTGGGCGGAATTATGGCAATCACAAATTGCCCGAACTTTAACCTTAGCGGAATGGGAGTGCTTACCCTTGGTGCCATTGCCTCCTTCCTGCAACTGTCAAAGAGCTTCGTTATGCCTATATCTCATGTTTCCCAACAGATGAGTTCAATCGTTATGGCAATGGCGGGTGCTGAGAGAATATTTGAACTAATGGACGAAACTCCGGAGATTGATGATGGTTATGTGTCCCTTGTGAATGTTGAAGTAAAAGACGGAAGGCTTTTAGAAACCGAAAAAAAGACCGGTATATGGGCATGGAAACACCCTCACGGTGATGGCACAGTGACTTATACTGAGCTAAAGGGAAATGTTGTTTTTGATGATGTAGATTTTGGCTACACTGAAGATAAGACAGTGCTTCATAACATCTCCATGTATGCAAAAGAGGGACAGAAAATTGCATTTGTTGGAGCAACGGGTGCGGGTAAGACAACCATTACAAATCTTATCAACAGATTCTATGACATTGCAGACGGAAAAATCCGATATGACGGGATAAATATAAATAAGATTAAAAAGGCGGATTTAAGACGGTCGCTTGGTATAGTTTTACAGGATGTAAACCTATTTACCGGCACTGTTATGGATAATATCCGATACGGAAAGCTGGATGCGACCGACGAAGAATGCATCGAGGCGGCAAAGCTTGCCAATGCCGATGGTTTTATTAGGATGCTGCCCGAGGGGTATAATACGGTGATATCGGGTGACGGCAGTGGCTTATCGCAGGGTCAAAGACAGCTCATTTCAATCGCCCGGGCAGCAGTTGCAGACCCTCCGGTTATGATTTTAGATGAGGCAACCTCGTCTATCGATACCCGAACTGAGCAAATTGTGCAAAAGGGTATGGATTCACTTATGAAGGGAAGAACTGTTTTTGTTATTGCCCACCGACTCTCCACCATTAAAAATTCAGACGTGATTATGGTTTTGGAAAATGGACGGATTATCGAGCGGGGAGATCATGAATCCCTACTTGCTGAAAAGGGAAAATATTATCAGTTATATACCGGTGCGTTTGAACTGGAATAAAAAAATCAGGCAAAAGCCTGATTTTTTTATTCCTTTATTTCCTGCAAATGACTCTTTTTAACCCAGCCGGTTTTACCCGACTCATTGTTTTCAACAAGATACATCTCAAACTCCTCGCCATCGGTGGTTTCGGAGGTGGACTTGGATTTATAGGTGAAGGTGATTTCGTTATCGGTAACGGTTTCCTTAATATCAGAATTTAAGTCGGCATCTTCATAGAGTGAGATTTCGTCTCGGCCCGATGCCATTACATACACCTTTTCCTTGGTTTCTTCATAGTCTTCCAACATATCGCTTCTTATCCAGCCCTCTTTTTTAAGGTCGGGGATTTCCACAAAAAACCATGTATAGGTAGTCTGGTCGTCTTCATCAAAGAGATTTTCGGCTTTGCCGTAGTAGTTGACCTTCATTGATGAATCGGAAAGTTTACATACAACCTCGCCTTCATAACCATAGTTATCGCGTACATTTACATAGGTTTTTTCTGGGTTTTTCATAAATGTGGCTATTAGCTTATCCGATTCCGGTTCCTGAGTTTCAGTTGGGGTATCTACGGTGGCATCGGGGGATTCACCTGATAGGTCTTCCCACACAGCTTCTAACAATACGTCACTTTTTGGCATTTTAAAAACCGAGCCGTTTTCTAAAATCCCGCCGGTTGCCTCAATTACTCCGTGAACATCCCTCCAGCCCACAAATTCGTAGCCTTTTCGACTGATACCGCCTGAGCGAACAACTACCTCATCTCCGGCATCAAACTGACGGACTTCAGGGAGTGTGCCGATAATTCCACCCTGATTTGATGTATATGTAACGGTGTGGGAGGAAATACCCAGTGCCCTCCAGGCATAAAATAGTACTAAAATAATTGCAACTGATAAAAGAGTTATTAAAACTGTGAGGAAGGTCTGGTATGCATCTGAGCTTTTTTTCTTTTGTGGACGCCTTCCGGAACTATTCTTTTTCATAAGCTTTAAAACCTTTCTTAAAATTTCTAAATTCCAAGACAATTATACAATATTCTAAAAAAAATGTCAAATAAAAAAGGTACAGGCTGAAAAATATAAATCAAAGACTTTTGAAATAGAATAAATCAAAGCGGAAATTGGAGGTGATTTGATGTTTAAGGTAGTATCGGGGGTGTATGTTCATTTTCTTACGCTCTGTCTTTTTGCGGTATGCTTTATCACAGGAAAACTCGAGACCTTATTTATTACCTATATTATAATGTTTCTCCATGAGCTTGCACATCTTTTGGCGGCAGTTACGATAGGATTAAAGCCCGCCAGGATTGTGTTTTACCCTTTTGGCGTTAACTTAAAGCTAAAAAATAAACTAGTATATTCCTTGTCTGATGAGTTAATTTTATACCTTTCGGGCCCGCTTCTCAATCTGGTGCTTGCAATAGGCGTTAAGATATTCTTTGCGGATAGGTTTTGGTTTTGGGATTTTTACATTAAAAACATAGCTTTGGCGGTTTTAAATCTTTTGCCCATTTTACCCTTAGATGGCGGAGTGATTACTAAAAAGATACTTGCAAATTTTTTTGGCTATACTAAAAGTCTTATGATTATGCGGATTTTTTCGGGTGTGATGTTGGCCGGAGGGATTTATTTTATAAGCCGAAACAAATTTATTGTGCCGAACTTCTCTTTTTACTTTTTCCTGATATTTTTATTGGGAAATCTCTTTACCGGGAAAGAGAAATATAATGTGGATATATTACGTGAGCTTGCCTTTTACGACAGAAAAATATCAAAGCATAAGACACGGGTTTTAGTGGCAAGAAAGGGGGAGAATCTAAGAGAGTTATTAAAAGAATTTACAAATAATTGCTATAACATTCTTGTTTTCATTGGTGAAAATGGAGAAATAGAAGAAATTATGTCGGAAGAAAAGGTAATTGGAAGATTGTTGGCGAATTAATGTTTTATAAAGGAATTTTGGAGGTATATATATGTATATAGTTGCATTAAACGGAAGCCCTGATGAAAATGGTAACACGGCGTATTTATTAAACACAATTTTAGAAAAGCTAGGGAAAAAGGGTGTGGACGGCGAGATAATAAGCGTTGATAAGGCGGTGTCCGATGCAAGATGGCCATTTTGCATAAACTGTTCAACACCCTGCTCTCGTGCATGCTTTAAAGATACACTCTTAGACGAGGCCTATAAAAAAGTTGATAAGGCGGACTATGTGATTTTTGGCTCGCCTGTTTATTTCGGGTCAATGACAGGACAGCTAAAAGTATTTTTTGATAAGGCAAGACTGGTTCGCGGCGAAAAAAGATGGCTTGGAAAACCTATGACTGCGGTGACGGTTGGAGCGTCAAAATATGGCGGGCAGGAGCGAACCATAAACGCAATTCAGTCGTCAGCGATGGTGCTTGGTATGACTGTAATCGGAAACGGCAGTGAGCTTTCAATGGGACATTTTGGCATATCGGCAGAACGTCCGGCAAAAGATGATAAGTTTGCGGCAAATGCCATAGATGCCTTGGTGGAACGAATTTTTTGTGAGCTAAACAGATAAATTTTAAAAAAATGTATAAATTTGGAAAAGTCGGAAAAATTACATATTGTAAAAATTAAAGGGTTTTTTGAAAATTTGGCGAATTAAATAGGTAGACCCAAATAAAGAGATTAAAGGAGGTGGGATTTTTGCCACGCTATTCAGATGATTTAATAAACGAAGTTTTTGCGGAAAACGATATTGTAGACTATGTGTCGCAATATGTAAAATTAAAGCGGTCGGGTAAGGACTATAGCGGACTTTGTCCTTTCCACGGTGAAAAAACACCCTCCTTTCATGTGAGTCAGGATAAGCAACTGTTCCATTGTTTCGGCTGTGGTGCAAGCGGAAATCTTGTGCAGTTCGTTATGCGAATGGAGGGTCTGGATTTTGTTGAGGCTTTGAAGGTTTTAGCCGATCGGGCGGGGATAATCCTTCCTGAGGATAACGGTATCACTGATAACTTAATCCACGAGAAAAAGCAGAGAATTTACGGGATGAATAAATTTTCGGCAAGGTTTTTTTATAATAATATGGTAAAAAACGAAAAAGGACGGGTTGCCCTCCAGTACTTTAATGACCGAAAAATCACCCCGAAAACCCTGACCGCCTACGGCTTGGGTTATGCCCTTGATGAGAAGACAAGCCTTTTAGATGCCCTAAAACGTGAGGGCTACAAGGAAGAGGAAATTTTAGAGGCAGGGCTGATTGTTGAGCGAGACGGCGGATATATAGATAAGTTCCGAAACCGTGTAATGTTTCCGATAATAGATTTAAGAGGAAATGTCATCGGTTTTGGCGGAAGAATTATGGGGGATGCAAAAGTAATAAATGGATTTAAAATCCCCAAATATCTAAACTCTCCCGAAACGCTGGTATTTAATAAAGGTAAGAACCTCTTTTCTCTTAACCTTGCGAAAAAAGAGGAAGAAGGTCGGATTATACTTTGCGAGGGGTATATGGATGTCATCTCGGTTTATCAGGCGGGGGTAAGAAATATTTGTGCCACCCTTGGTACGGCGATAACACCGGAACAGGCAAAGTTGCTTTTAAGATACTGCTCGGAAATTCTTCTTTGCTATGACAGTGACGAGGCGGGGGAAAAGGCAACAATCCGTGCAATTGAAGTAATAAATGGCGTTGGCGGAAAGGCAAGGATTATCAGGTTAAAAGGTTCAAAGGACCCTGATGAATACATAAAGAAAAACGGTATTGCGATGTTCCGCCAGGCAGTCAAAGATGCGGTGCCGTCGACCGAGTACCGTATATCGGGGGTAAAATCGCAGTATAATATAGATACCGCCGAGGGAAAGATTGAATTTGTCACAAAAGCTGCAGATACACTACTTAGCATTCAAAACGATGTTGAGGTAGACGCATATATAAAGAAAATGTCGGAGGAGACCGGCATCAGCAAAGAAGCAATCTATAGTGAATATAAGAAAAAGAAGAGCCAGAAAAAGCAATATGAAAAAGAACCCCAGATGCGGCGGCCGATAAATGTTTCGGTGGAGCCGGACAAGCAGGGTGAGGTGATATTCCCCACCAAAACCGAGGCTTTGCTTTTAAATCTTATGATTAAGAGTAAAAAGCATATTGAGAATGTGAAAAACAGGGTTTCGGTGGAGGATTTTTCGGCAAAAGTTTCAAAGCGGCTTTTTGAGATAATTTTAGATATAAACAGTCAAGGGAAAATCCCCGACCCGTCGCTTATCTTAACAGAATTTGACGGGGCTGAAGCTCAGGCCGTGGGTACGGTTTTTTATAATAACGAGGTTTATTCGGATGAAGAGAAGGCTATAGATGACCTTATTTTAGATATGAAAAAGACAAAAATAAACGAAGAGTTAGCAAGAACAACCGACCCGGTGCGATTAAAAGAACTCATAGAAAATTTAAGAAATCTTGGGAGATAAAGGTTTTTGCTTTGGAAAGGAAGGTTATAATGATGGTGGATTTAGAAAATAAGAAAAATATAATTAAGGGGTTAATCGAACAAGGTAAAAAACATGGTATGCTTCAGCATAAAGATATTGCCCTGGCTTTGGAAGAAATCGAAATGGCTCCGGAAGAAGTGGAAACAATCTATGAGGTCTTTGAAAAAGAGGGCATTGAAGTTGTAAACGACCTTGATAAGGAGCTTGAGGAAATCGAAGTAAGTAAGGAAGAACTGGAAGACTTATCAATCCCCGACGGTATCAGCATCGACGACCACGTTAAGATGTATTTAAAGGAGATTGGTAAGGTAAATCTTTTAGAGCCGGCAGAGGAAACCGAGCTTGCAAGACTAATGGCTGAGGGCGATGAGAATGCCAAAAAACGCCTTGCCGAGGCAAACCTAAGACTAGTTGTCAGCATTGCAAAAAGATATGTTGGAAGAGGTATGCTATTTTTGGACCTTATTCAGGAAGGTAACCTTGGTCTTATAAAAGCGGTGGACAAGTTCGACTATTCAAAGGGATATAAGTTCTCAACCTATGCAACATGGTGGATTCGCCAAGCCATCACCCGTGCTATTGCCGATCAGGCAAGAACTATAAGAATCCCTGTTCATATGGTAGAAACTATCAACAGATTGGTTAGAGTTTCAAGACAGCTTGTGCAGGAATTAGGACGTGAGCCTACCCCTGAGGAGCTTGCAAAAGAGCTAAATATGTCGGTTGAAAAGGTAAGAGAAATATCCAAAATCTCACAGGAGCCGGTGTCTTTAGAGACTCCTATCGGTGAGGAAGAAGATAGTCATCTGGGTGATTTTATCCCCGACGACGACGCACCGGCACCGGCTGATGCGGCAAGTTTTGTGTTATTAAAGGAGCAGTTAGTGGACGTATTAAAGACTTTGACTCCAAGAGAAGAAAAGGTTTTAAGACTCCGTTTTGGTTTGGACGACGGAAGACAACGCACCCTAGAGGAAGTTGGTAAGGAATTTAACGTAACAAGAGAAAGAATCCGACAAATCGAGGCAAAGGCTTTAAGAAAGCTTCGGCACCCGAGTAGGAGTAAGAAACTCAAAGACTATTTAGATTGATTCGGAGAAAAATTATGGAATGGTTAAAGGTTATAATCTACACAACATCGGAAGGCATTGAGCCATTAACGGGCGTACTCTATCAGGTGGGTGTTACCGGTGTGGAGATTGAAGATGAGGCAGATTTTTACGATTTTTTAGAGAATAACAAGCAATATTGGGACTATGTTGACGAGGATTTAAAGAAAGAAAAGCACAAGGAAACCTCGGTCAATGTCTATGTAAGCGATAATGCGGCAGGTCATGAAACTTTGCTCGAGATAAAAAGAGCAGTCGAGCTTTTAAAAGGAAGAGATGAGGAAAAACTTTTCGGAAGGCTTGAGGTCGAGCTTGATAATATCTCGG
Organism: Clostridia bacterium; assembly: GCA_045603125.1. Lineage (GTDB taxonomy): Bacteria > Bacillota > Clostridia > UBA1381 > UBA1381 > CAKSFT01. The sequence continues at coordinate 7,783 of JAZULN010000105.1, forward strand.
AGGAGGATTGGGCGAATAACTGGAAAAGGTTTTTCCATCCTATTGAGGTGGGTAAAAAGGTGTTAATAAAGCCTGAATGGGAGGAGCTAAAAGAAGAAACCGACAGGATTGTATTTAATGTAAATCCTGGTATGAGCTTTGGTTCAGGGACTCACCATACTACCCAGCTTTGTATCGAGGCGTTGGAGGAATACATAGAGAAAGACACCCTGCTTCTTGATTTGGGATACGGAAACGATATCCTTTCCATTATTGGAATGATGCTGGGGGCAAATGACGCAACAGCGGTTGACATCGACCCTAATGCGGTGGATATTGCCTATGAAAATGCCGAGCGAAATGGGGTCGCAAAAGACAACTATCATGTCTTTGCCGGAGATGTCACATCCGACACCGCACTTATGGAAAAATTGGGTGAAAAGAAGTATGATGTGGTGGTTGCAAATATTGTAGCGGACGTTATAATTGCGGTGTCGCCGGCGGCAGCAAAGCTGGTGGCCGATGACGGTGTTTATATTACATCAGGGATTATTGAAGACAGGATTGATGATGTAAAATCTGCACTCGAGGGTTGCGGGTTTTTAATAAAAGCCATCAACCGCCGTGCCGACTGGGCATCAATTATTTGTAAAAAGAAATAAAATATGTATAAAGTGAAACGTTCGGGGGTATGATATATTTGACCTCACAAAATACATTTACCCCCTAAAAAAGGGAAAGTTCCCTAAAAAATTGCAGGTAGAAAAATTCTACCTGCAATTTTTCAAAAAATGGAAAAATTTAGTTGTTGATTTCGGGGATATTTTATGATAAAATAGATTTGTGTCAGAGGGGATTTTAAACCTTTTGACAGCATACAATTTAATATGGGGATGTAACGGCTTCGACGGGGATGTTGAAGCTTCGGAAGCGGGTAGTGCCGAGTGTCACTTAAAACGGCTCAATTTTTAAAAATAAACGCTAACAACGAATTAGCTTACGCTGCCTAATTAGGTAGCCGTCTTATAAAAGAGGACCACGGCTTTTTTTAAGGCGAATACCCAGTGGTGAACGTGAATATTCCCTCGTCTCGGGGAGTATCATGACTTTCGAGACTACCGTAGTATATACCCTGGCTATAGGGAGTATACGAGGGGAATCTAAAATATAGCCTACACCCGTAGATGCCGGGGTGAATATGTTTTCGGACACGAGTTCAACTCTCGTCATCTCCACCAAACCGAATACTGCATAAGCACTTAAAATTCGAGTGTCTATGCAGTATTTTTCTATTTTTAGTTTCCAAAATATTCCGTTATATTCCAGTATAATCCATTAAAAAAGTTGTCAAAAAGTTGTCAACTGGTGGTTAGATTTATATTATCTTGACCGGCTAAAAAGTCATTGATTTGATTTGCAACTGAAGTTAGTTTGTGTTCCCTTATATGAGTATATATATTGCGTGTTGTTGTTATATCGGAATGTCCAAGGATTGTTTGACTCATTTTTTCGTCTACGCCTGCCTCATACAAAATAGTAACAAAGGTATGGCGGAGTTGGTGAGCCGAAATCTTAAGTCCTGTTTCTAATTTGTATTTTTCCCACTGCCGGGTAAAAAAGGACTTGTTAAGAATATTACCCTTATTATTAAATATGTAACTTTCAGGATCTTGAGGCACAAGTTTTTCTTTGAGGCATTTGAGCAAAACAACGTTCCTGTTGCCTGCTTCTGTTTTGGTATCCTTTATGTGCGGAGTGTTGCTTTCATAGTACACCGATTTATATATGCGAATGATATCGTTTTTAAAGTCAATATCTTTCCATTGGAGAGCTAACGCCTCGCCTTTTCTTAGCCCAGTATAAAGTAAAAAGTAAGCAAGAAATCCAAAGGTGCAATCAATACTAGTATTTACGATATCTATTTCATTTTCGGTAAGGGCTTCCCTTTTTACCGGTTTTATGCCTTTTGGGGGAGTGATATAAAAAGATACATCAGTGGTGACATATCCCTTTATCATAGAATATTTAAATATCATTTTGACCACCGATGCTTGGTCTTTAATTGTCTTTGAAGAGTAATTTTTTGATGCCATGTTGGACAAAAACAATTCAATGTTTTGAGGGGTAATATCCTTGATATATTTACCTCCAAGAAAATCTTTTGCAGTTCTAACATAGGTTTTATACCTTTGGCAAGTGGCATAAGACAAGTTTTTGCAATGTTCTTTTTCCCACTCATCGGCGACATCTGAAAAGAGCCTTCCCTTTTCTCCTGATTGAGTATATTCAAGTAATTGTTTTTCGATATCTTTATTAGCCTTCTTTTCGGTATCGGCTGAAGAATAAAAATACTTTCGGGTACCGTTTGGCAGGGTTATTTTTTTTACCCATCTGCCGTCTGAACGTTGTTTCATAAAAATACCCCCTTATTTTAAAAAATTGACAAAAATAAAAGGATATGATATAATAATCGTGTTGTAAATCATATTACATATCCCTTGTATTTGATTACAGAGACCGCCCAATGCTAACAGGGCGGTTTTTGTTTTATTTATTTACATATATCCATATTTGGTTGTCATCTCCATAATGAATTGCAATTCTTTTTAATCCATCGTTACTCATAAACATAATAGTGTTATCAGCTATATCTTTTTTAAATCCACTATCAACTATTGTTTTAATATATCTATCAATTTTTTCGTTAGTGATGCCTTTACCGTTATATAACCACATATAACATTCATCATCTTCATGTTTATAAACTTCAGAAATTCCAAAAAACTTTCCAAAATCTGGACACCATTCACATTCGCTGTAAGAAATAAAATTATACTGAGTTGGAACATTACCCACCACTGCTTGTCTTAGTTCTTCATTCCACGATACAGGAACGCCTAATGCATCACCCATAGCACGAAGAGGGAGATATGTTCTGCCTTCAACGACTAAAGCAGGTGGGTCTGAAGTAAACTCTTTACCGTTTACCATCACCTTAAAGTTTGCCACGTTTGCAACATAAGTTGCCGCATAAGCAATAGAACTTGATATAAGTACGCCAACAAGAATACCTGCAATAAATTTTTTCATGATAAATCTCCTTTGTGTTTCTTTTTTTTAAAGTAGTATTTTCTTTTGGTATAGCATAATAACAGTTCTTAGTTTTTATTGTACTATGCTATATTGTCATGGATTACACACTTTACATGGTTGGAATATTCTTCCGGCATCCGCCCGGTTGAGTCTTGTGCAATCCTTATTTTTTGTGTAAATACAGGAATCGGTATGATATTTGGTGCCAGTAGGGGTGATATATACCCAATCATTGTTTGAATTTGAAACACTACTAACGGTAACGGTTTTGGATGCTGTATTTACGGGTGTGCATATATAAGAGCCGACAAAGATTCCAAAAATCATACTCAGTATAATCAAAAACATCAATATAGTGTCTGTTTTTGACGGGCTTAGTATTTCATAAACGAAAGCATCGGCTTCTATATCAATAAGTGTTTTATTTTTGGTTGACAATCTACCATAATCCAAATGCCCTAACAGAATATGCCCAGTTTCATGGTATAAAAGGTAGTTTTTGTCTTCGCAGGGAACATTATCGTCTATAAAGATTATCTTGGCTGTGCCCTTATAGGTAAATGCTTTGGTTTTTCTTGCCTTTTCCTGAAGGTTATATCGAGTCAGTTCGGCATCACCCACAGGGGTGTTAAAGAATATTACCTTATACCCTAACTTTTGCAAATATTCTTCAACACTTACAAAATCAACACTCCCTTTTATTGATTTTATAAATTTTTTAGCAGTTCTTCTCACCACATTGTTCTTCATTGTATCCAGTCCTTTCAATAATGAACTGCTATTATGCTAACGTTTTTATGTGGTTATTTCGTCAATAGGCGGTTGGGTAGTTTCTGTTTCGTCTCCGCCCCAGGCAGCAATAGAATATGAAGATTCCCTTTCAGGAATTATTTTATTTCGATATTGAGGGTTTACAAGTAAGTCATCTATATATGACTCTACTTTTGCTTTACCAAGGTCGTTTAATAATTGATACTTATTATAAAAAAGTTGTTTTTCTTTTTGGGATAATTCATCGGGTTCTGACGTGGTGGTATTGTTCTTTTTCTCTGTTTCATCTTCCCATCCCATAAGATAGGCAGGAGTGGTTTTTAGTTTGTCTGCCATAGCTTTAATTTTACTTGCAGGAATATTTGAAATTATTCCCGTTTCGTATTTATGAATTGTTTGTTTTTTTGTACCAACGGCTGTAGCAAGTTCTTCTTGAGTTAATCCCAAAGATATTCTTAAACTTTTTATCTTTCTTCCAATAGTCATTATACTCACCTTCTTGTTTTATAGTATAACAGATAGAATGTAGCCTGTCAAGAAATTTTTTTCTAAAAAAATAAAAAAAAGTGCTTGACAAGTGACAAAATGGATGCTATAATGGGAGTAACTTAAAAGTTACAAGGAGGTGATGGTATTGTTGGATGTTAAAGCGTTAAAGGCTGAAATGGTAAGAAATGATTATACACAAGCCAGGTTAGCAGCAGAACTGGGCATATCTACAAGGACTCTTTATAATAAGTTTAAATCAGGAGAGTTTGGAACTAAAGAAATGGAAATTATTATGGATGTACTTAATTTAAAGGACCCGATGGCAATTTTTTTTGCCAAATAAGTAACTTATAAGTTACAGAACGGGGAACAAAAAACTGTATGAAGTGCGATTTCGTACAGTTTTTTGTCTAAATTTGTTTACTCAATTTTTCTTGCAGGTTTTCACCACACACTATCGCACAATGTGCTTCTATAGGAAATGTTGTCGCTTTTGCAGTTTTAGTTCTGCAGTAGCCTTATGCCGACAACTCATAAGGAGTATGTAGTATAGTGAAGCATTTTTAGGAGTGCCATCTCCTGAGTTTGGTGACACACTTCACTGTGCGAGGTAACGCTATACTCATTACTGCCTTTAACATCAGTTTATTGTGCTTTGACTCCACAATGGTGACCCTATGATATGAGAGCATGCAAATTCAAAAGTTTGGTCAATTAGACCATCCCCTTTCTTTGCCGTGTGAGGCATCATCTATTATAACATAACAAGAAACATTTTGCAAGAAGAGAGAAAAAATTGAACAATGCAAAAGATACGAGAGGAGGGATAAGTGATGTCAAGAGAATGTGAGGCATACAGGGACAACCTTGCAGAGATTAAAAGCCTGTACCCGAGACAGTTGATGTTTCGGCCCAAGGAAGTCGGCGAGATGATGGGAATGAAGAAATATGACACGGTGGTTCGCCATTTTAAGTTTAACAACGGTTATATTTCTATTGGCGACCTGGCACGACAGATGTGCTGCAGAAAGTGAGGTGAGAACTGTGGACGATTTATCAACAATGCCAACATATGAACTTAATCATTTTGCCCGGTGGTTGGCAGAAATGACAGAGGCGTATTTTGAAAATCCTGATGTCAAAAGAAGATATGAGGAATGGGAAAAGGAACAGGAGTCAAAAGACTTATAGGAGGGGAGGGTGAGAAAGATGTCAAGCGAATGGAGAGTTGCTAAAATTCCGGTTGGTGAAGGACAATTCTTATATCAAGTATATCGAATAAAAGATATAAACAAGGTCGACCATAGTGGGAATAGAGAAGTTTATGGTGCATACGAGGTGAGAGGAAAGGCAGAAAAGATTGCCAAGGAGTTTAACGAAAGGAAGGAATAAAATGCCAAGATTTATTAAATTATTTGGGGTATTTGCAATAGCCATTCTATTGGTTGGCGGAATACCAAAAGGGGCGGCAGAACCCAAAGGAACCACTAAATATGTAGTTGAGAGAGGGGACACGATTTCGGAAATAGCTGAGAAGATAACGCCCGATGATATGGACTATAGAAAGACTATAGACTACATAATGAAGAATAACGAAACGGAAGGGACTATTTACCCCGGGCAAGAGTTAGAAATTCCGATTTGGGAGAGTAAATCATGGTGAAAGTAAAAAGAAAAAATCCGCTTGTCGGTGGCCGCCGAAAAACGGATTCATGGTAAGAAATTGTTGGAATACATATACAATTCTTGCCTTGATTATAACACAGAAAAATTAAAAAGTCAAGGAGTGAAATTATGAGATACAGAAGTGATAATATTTTAGCCATTTTGGAAATGGAAAGACAAAGGTTAGAGATTGAAGAATATGACCGACCGGAAAATGATTATACCCAAATGGATTACATTATGGACCGGCAAGATGCAGAAAGGGATGATTTCTGATGGCATACTTAAACCCTTGCCCGAACTGTGGGGCAAACTTAGACCCTAGCGAGATATGTGATTGTGAAAGGAATGGCGAAAATGAAAGAGATATCAGTTTACAAACAAATGACTGCCGGAACGGAAGAGTGTTTGGCGGTTTTGAAGAAGGAAATAGGAATAAAATCGGGATGTATTCCCTTTGCGGTGAAGTTAGTCGGTGAATTAAAGAAACTGCAGTTAAAGACAGAACAGGACCACTTAGATGCCGCTAATACGATTATATCTAATCTGCAGACCCTATACCAGGGCGGTATAATGCCTGAGGATTATGACAAGATTGATTTTGTTAAGCGTGGAAAGGTTTTAACTGCATCGGCAAGAGTTGAAGCCTTCTATAGAGCAGCTGCAAGGAAAGGCTACAGAATATCAGATACTATTATAGCGGTACCGAAAGAAGATGCCGGAACTACATATTTTGAAGAGAATTTCTATAACGGTGAGATTATATACACCCTAAAAGACCAAAGGAATAACCCCGACCGTGACATCACTGCTGAAAGGCTTATATCGGGATATTTTGACAAGTTCATATGTCGGCTTGAGGTTAGAGAAGTTAAAACCCAAAAGAGGGTTGTTATGGTGGTATGTGAGATGTCAAATAATGAGGTATTAAAGATATCCACCGTATCTGAGCAGGGAATATATAGAAGCGAATGGGTAGAACAGCCTGACGGTCGTGGTGGCACTAAAAAAAAGAAGGTTTTAACCGGGGAACTAAACAAAGGTACCTTTTGGATAAACTGGACAGGCGAAATGGTAAATAAGACGATTATCAGAAGGGCGTTAAAGAGAATTAAGGAAGTTTTACCCGAGCTTACAGATACCATATATGCCTTCGACCAGGATGAGGAGATAATTACTCCCGAGCCGACAACAGAAACCGAGCCTTTAAACATTCCAATGGAAGAAGAAAAGGATGTGGACATAAGGCACTTAACCGATGAGGAAAAGGAAGAATGCATGGAGATGTACCTACTCTTCCAGAAAAACCCGAAGATGATGCAAGAAAAGATTAAAGAGATTAAGGGAATGTTTCAAAAAGGAGATAAGACACAGGACATAATAAACAAGGAATACGCATCAATTATGGCAATATCAAAAAACGAGGAAGCATGGAGTGAGATAGGAGAGTACTTTATATGAGAAAGATTAAAATAAAACAAGGCACTCTTTCCTGGGAAAAACTAAGAGAGACAAGAATAGGGTCGAGTGAGATTTTTGATATTGTAAGATATTATGCAACGGACCGGGAACTCCAAAACGCCGGTATAAATGCGGAAAGGTTTAGAGAAGAAGAGCCATACACCACTGCATGGGCTTTATATCATAAGCTTTTAGCAGACGGAATTTATCAAAAAGAAGCACTTGCACCTGAATTTGCAGAATACGGCCACGCAGTTGAGCCTTATGGGGTAAAGATTTTAAGTGAAAGCCGGTCGAAGAAAGTTATTGCCGGTGAAGTATATATAGACGACTTTCTCATCGCAAGCCTTGATGTTTCGGGGGTAGCTGAGGATATTGATATAAGACCCTTCGACTATGGAACCGGGACACCGAAATTAGGACAACGGTTTGTGTGTGAGCAAAAGACAATGACACCACAAAAGAGAAAAGGGGGAATCCCTTTTAAATATATAATTCAGGCACAGTATCAGATAGAAAAGACAAAGGCTGATTTTTACATACTGCAGATTATGACCCTAAAAGAGGACACGCCTTTTATAAGAGGTATGGTATGTCAGATGGGGAGAGCTAAAAGATTTAAATATCTTGACGATAATTTGTGCGTTGAGCATCATTACTTTAAAAACAATATCCATTTAGGACGGCTGATTGATGCGTGTATCGAGAGATTTTTAAAGGATGTTTCAAACCGAAACGAACCCCGTGCATTTATTGAGAATGATTTACAGTCAAATATTATAAAAAGCATAAGATTAAACAGTAAGTTTGACTATTCAAAAAGAGTTCTATATGACCTTAGAAACTATGCACTTTTAAAGGAAAAAGAAAACAAGGCCATAGAGAGAAGAAAAAGAGAGCAGCAAAAGATTATAGACCTTGCAATGGAGAATAACTCTTGCAATTTCTATGACAATAACGGATTTCGGGCAAGCTTTTCAAAAAGCGGAAGTCTGTTATTAAAAGAACCGGAGGTGGGATGATGAAGTTATATCCTTACCAAGATAATGCATGCGACAACGCAATAAAGATGCTTGATGAAAGAAAGAATACTTTGATTGTTGCCGGTACCGGTGCCGGGAAGACGATAATGATGGCGGCGACCATTGGAAAGTTCTTTACCTTATTCAAAGCAAAGCACAAAAAGAATCCGCACGTTTTAGTGTTGGTGCACAGGACAGAAATCCACACGCAGAATCACTCAAAGTTTTCTCTTGTTTGCCCGGACATTCAGACGAGCGAGATTACATCGGCAAGAAAGAGCGTAAAAGGAAATATTCACTTTGGAATGGTGCAGACGGTATTAAACATTTTACCTGATCTTGAGCGTGCCGGAAGTTATTTTGACCTGATAGTGATTGACGAGGCACATCACGCAAAAGCCTCGACTTATGAGACGATTATAGACTGGAACCTAAAAGGAAAACCAAATGCAGCACTGCTCGGTGTGACTGCAACCCCCAACAGAGGTGATAAGCTTCCGTTAGTACACTTATTTGATAACTTCTATCAGATAACAACAAGATTTTTAATAGATAGTCATTATTTAGTTAGACCCACGTTTTTAGACCTGTCACCGGTATTTATCCGAGATGGTGAAGACGAAAAGGGGCATTTATCAAAACATCTGAGAAATGATGCAGAAGGTGATGAAGTTATAAGAAAACTTGTTGGGGACTACCTGAGGGCGAAAGAGCCGGGAAAGACTATAATATTTTGCCCGACACACGGGTTTTGTAAAAAAGTATATGGATACTTAAAGGCATTGGGACGGGATCCTGCGTATCTTGGACCAGGGATAGACGATAGTGAGCGAAGAAGAGAGCTTGAGAAATTTGAAAAAGGGGACTCTGAAGAGCTTATAAACGTAGACATCTGTACCGAAGGATATGACTATCCGCCTTTGAGAAACCTTGTAGACTTTGACACAAACGGCACACACGGACAATGGGTTCAGAAGGTGGGAAGGGTTTTAAGGACTACACCCGGTAAAACCACCTGCACAGTAATAGACTTTGGCGGAAATATTTTCCTATACCCTGACGGAGTTGAGACCAGTGTAAACCTTGAGGGTGCAGTTAAAAAGAAGATGGGTGAGAGGTTGGTTGAGCGTGACTTGTTTCAAACAAAAGAAAGGGACACATCAGAGGTACTCTATCAATCAGACGACCAATATACACCATATCATCTTCCCGAAGGGTTTGAAACCTTAAACGATAAAGACTTTGGAATTGTATTTGTTGCTTGTGGTGAGTTTTCCGATGCTATAGTCATAGCAGAGGGAGACGGGTACAACCTATATACCGGTGACAAAAAGAGTCTTAAAAAGACATTTTCGGGCGAATTTTCCGACTGTATTGAAAAAGGCGTTGAGTATGTCGGGAATGTCAAAAAGACCGGGCGAGGAATAAGCAATATTCAGATTAAGATGTTATCCCCTGAATATCCGACATCTACCCTTGATTGGGATGGGGCAAACTGCCTTCTTTGTTGGAAAGCCTGGAAAGAGGTGATAGGATGCGAGAGTCGGTTGGTAAAATCCACAAAATAGTTGATAATGTTGCGGTGATATTTGCACCCTGTAGCCCATATACCATTGAACGACAGGAAATAAAGAATTGCCTTGTGACATTTGATGACGGAAGAACGATAAATGCCGAGCAGAGGAAGAAGGCACACGCCATTATAAGAGATATATCGTTATGGAATGGTGACTATCCTGAGTACATAAAGGAAGAAATGAAGTATGGATATATGGAAGTGACGGGCGAGAATTACTTTTCCCTTGCAGATTGTACCGTTACAACGGCAAGAGAGTTTATAAATTACCTTATAGACTTTTGCTTTATGAATAACATTCCGACAAGAGATACAATGCTTAACCGAACAGACGACATAAGTCATTACTTATATTCGTGCCTTGCAAATAGGAAGTGTTGTATTTGTAACGAAAAGGCAGAAGTTCATCATGTGGAAGGGTCAAGGGTCGGAATGGGATTTTCAAGGCGAAAGATTGACAACGAGGGCAGACGTGCCATAGCACTTTGCAGAAGGTGTCATTCTATAGCCCACATTGACGAGGTAGGATTTTTTGATAAATACCACGTTTACGGGATACCGCTTGATAAATATTTAATAAAGAGGTTGAAATTATGATTACCGAATTAAAAGTAATAGAGATATTTAAAGAGCCTGTTAAACGGTCGGAGTTACCTATTATTTTCGGGTGTGGCGACCGTGAGGCAAGAAAGATACTTGCTCATTTGAGAGAAAAATATAACATTATAAATCTCTCTGATGGTAAAGGCTATATCTTAGCTGACGATGAAACAGCCTTAAGGTATGCCTTTCAGGAAAGAAAGAGAGCAATTTCTGCATTTAAGAATGCATCAAGGATTATTGCAAGGTGTACTCCTTCCCGAGGTGGGAGAGAGGTTTTAGTAAGAAGTCACTATAGAAGATTAAATAAAAATACGGTTATAAAAGACCAAATAAGCTTGGAGGATATTTAAAATGGATATTTTAATAGATTATGAAATTGTAGAAGAAATTGCGGTTATAGCGGAAAAGAAAACCAAAACCGGGAAAATAACCAAAGAAGTAAATCTTATTTCGTTTATGGGCAAAGAGCCTAAGTATGATATAAGAGTATGGAAATATGATGGCGAAGAAAAAAGGATGTTAAAGGGCATTTCCTTAAACAAAGAAGAGTGCGAAAAATTAAAGGAAGTAATGAGGGATTTAAAATGAACAAAGTTATATTGATGGGTCGGCTTACGGCTGACCCTGAACTAAGACAGACTACGCAAGGCACATCTGTTACAAACATCACTTTAGCCGTTGACCGCAAGTACACAAAGGACGGAGAGAGACAAACCGACTTTATAAGGTGTACGGCATGGCGAAACACTGCAGAGTTTATAGCTAAGTATTTTAAGAAAGGTCAGATGGCGGCAGTTATAGGAACTATAGAGACCAGGCAGTGGGAAGATAGTGAAGGAAAAAAGCAATACGGAACAGATATTTTAATAGAGGATGTATATTTTACCGGTGCAAAGGGTGAGAGCAAAGAAGAATCACCAAAGGAGATAACTTCTTTTGATGACTTCCCGGGTGGATTTAATGCAGGGGATTTTAACCTGCCATTTGATAATTAAGAAAAGGAGAGAACTTGCATGAGAGACGGGATTGAATACTTTCCCTTTGATGTGCAGGTCGATGATAAATTTGAACTGATTGAAGCTGAATTTGGGTTGACAGGATTTGCAGTAGTCGTCAAACTCTTTCAAAAGATATATGGGGGGTTTGGTTACTACTGTGAATGGACAAACGATGTTGCATTACTGTTTGGGCGGAAAAATGGCCTTGGTGGTAATGTCGTGTCTGAAATAGTGAGAGCATCAATCAAAAGAGGTATTTTTGACGAAGATTTATATGACAAGTACTGTATTCTGACATCTAAAGGAATACAGAGACGGTACTTTGAGGCAGTCAACCGCCGTAAAAAAATTAAGGTCAAAAAACAATACCTCTTGGTTCAACTCGACCAAAATTCAAAGGATGTATACATTTTTGAAGAAAATGTTGACATTTTTTATAAAAATGCAGACATTTTAAAACAAAGTAAAGTAAAGGAAAGTAAAATATATTCGGAAAAGCCTTCCGAAACACCCGCACCTACAAGACATAAATATGGTGAATATAAAAATGTACTTCTAAGTAACGAAGAATTAGGGAAATTAAAAATCGAGTTTCCCGATGACTATGAAAAGAGAATTGAGAATTTAAGTGAATACATAGCATCAAGCGGAAAGAAGTATAAAAGTCACCTTGCTACAATAAGGAAATGGGCGAAGAGTGATTTTGTTGTCAAACAAGGAAATATTAAACCAGAAGAAAGCGGAAGATATGCCGATTTAGAAGATTTAACAAGGAGTAGAATATGAGATATCAAATTATAATAGACGGAATACCGCCATCAAATAATAAATATATGGGAAAGACCTATCATTTTGAACAGTACCAGGAAAAGAAGAGAGAATGGCATCTAAGAGTTAAGGCGGCAATCAAAGAGAGATTAAAGACACCGTTTGAAAGAGCTGTTGTAAAGCTTACATATCATTTCAGAGACAGGATCAGGCGTGACCCGGACAACTATAGTGGTAAATTTATTTTAGATGCCCTGGTAAAGGAAGGGATTATAAAAGACGATAGTTTTAACTGTGTAACCCTTATATTGGAACAGGGGGAACCAAACTCTAAAAGACCTAATGTAGAGGTGGAGGTGGTTGAGTTATGAGTAAAATGCCACCGCACCTAAGACGGTTAAAAGCAGAACGAAAGAGAGTCCGGGAAGATGAGAAGTTAAAAATGGATGCTGCCAAAGTCTGTATGGATGTTTTAAGTGTAGTTCCGGTGTATGTACTTTTGGAGAAGTACGGATGGAAAAATAAAAGGCTTAGTGAGTTTATTTCGAGGTATGCCAAAGTGATGCTTGATGTGAATAAGGGTAAGGTCACAACCCGGGCATTGGCAGAGGAGATTTTAAGCCAGGCGAATATCAAGTATGATGACGGGGACTGGTATAATGTGAGGAAAGGAAGATGATGGGAAAGAATGGCTGAAATTGGGTTGATAGATGTTGATGGACATAACTTTCCCAATATTCCACTAATGAAAATATCTGCATGGCATAAATCACAAGGGGACAATGTGGAATGGTATGACCCTATGTTTTCAGGGCACAAAGACAAGGTTTATATGTCAAAGGTGTTTGGTTTTACACCGGATTATCAATATGCTGTTGATGCTGACGAGATAATAAAAGGCGGTAGTGGATATTGCATCAAAGTAGTTAACGGCAAAGAGATTTACGACAAAAAACTTGACGTAGAACTAACAACAGAAATTGAACACATATATCCTGATTATTCCCTATACAACATAACAGACACAGCCTACGGATTTTTAACAAGGGGATGTCCGAGAGGATGTAGTTTCTGCCACGTTGAAGCAAAAGAGGGTAGCCGGTCAATTAAAGTTGCTGATTTATCAGAGTTTTGGAGAGGGCAAAAAAATATAGTTTTGTGCGACCCCAATATACTTGCGTGCAAAGAATGGAAAGGGTTATTGCAACAGTTAATTGATAGCAAGGCGTGGATAGACATCAATCAAGGCTTGGATATTCGCCTTATTACAGAAGAAAAAGCACAAATGCTAAAACGAATCAAGGTGAAAAGTTTTCATTTCGCATGGGACAGATACGAAGATAAAAAAATAGTTTTGCCAAAGTTCGAGATGTTTAAAAACATAACAGGCATAAATGAAAGGAAATTAGGTGTGTATGTGCTTTGCAATTTTGACACAAATATTGAACAAGACCTTGAAAGGATATACATATTACGTGATTTAGGCTATACGCCATATGTGATGATTTACAACAAGAAAAATGCATCAGAAAAAGTTTGCCTTTTGCAGAGGTGGTGCAACAATAGGATTATTTTTAGAACTGTTCCGAGGTTCGAAGAGTATGATAGAAAAAAAGGATGAAGAAAGGAAGATGAGGGGAAATGAAAGCAAAGAAATGTGTTTGTGGCGGTAAAGGTATTTTGAAAAAGTTTCCGTTTGGATATGTTATTGAGTGTAACAAAAACGGACATATCCATAACACAGGGTTTTGCGAAACAGCAAAACAGGCTTATGACAAATGGAACGACCACTCAACCGAGAAAGGCGGTGCTGAATAATGAAACTAATATCACTACTTAAAATCATGGACGAAGATGACGAAATAGAGGTTTCCGACGAAAATGCACCGATAGATGAAATGGTTTTGTTTAAAGGAACTGTGGCAGATTGTAAACGGCAGGGGTATTTTAGAAACGGCGTTTTAACAGCATTGTTTGCAGAGGGGGATTGTCTCTATGTGGCGGTGAATATTGAATATCAAAAAAAGAGAAAGAGGTGTTAAGGAATGAAGAAGAAAGAACTTGCTGATTTAGCACTTAGATTATTCGGAAATATCGACCAAGCAGAGCAATTTAATGTAAATGAATTGTTTTATCATTGCGACAATAAATTTCTTTTGGAAACCATAGCAAACCTTGCGGAATCAGTAAAAGAAAATGTTGCTGAAAGAGGTAAAAGATTTTCTACAAGAAGCGAAAATGTTGGTGTGGACGATGAAGAACTTGAGGAAATATTTGCACTTGTAGAAAAAGCATTGAAAGGCGGTAGGAAGGAATGAGCGGAATTTACACAGTTTTGTTTGCTATGTATTTTTTAATTCTTGCGGTAAACATCAAAAATGAAAAAGAATTTGCAAACCTTATAAGAGGATTGTTGCTTATTATTTCTTTTGTGATTTTAATTACATCAATTCCTTTGCAAATTTAGTTGTGAAAGGCGGTGCGGAGGAATGAGTGAAAAAAGTGATGTAATATATACACCTGTATATAGAGGGGATAGATACCTTTACCACGAATGCAGTGAATGTAACTATCAAGTTAGAATACAGGAAACATTAACCCCATTATATTTTGGAGAAAGTTTTAAGTTTTGTCCTAATTGCGGTAATGCTGTCATACGCTTTGCAAATCTCCCTAAATTTATTGAGGATTTTAACTATGCAGTATTTGAAAAGCTTGATGAGTTTTCGAAAGAATTTAGAGATAAAGTTGATTATTATTGCAGAGTAACGCTTACAAAAGAAGAGTTTGAAGAAATTACCGATAAATGCAGATTTGCCTTAGAACTTAGTAAAAATGGCGGAAGAAATGTTACTGAAGCTGTAAAAATGGTGGGACAAAGAAGCCTGAAAAAATGGAGTCATTGGGATATAAAGAAACTTATTGAAAGAGTGAAAGGCAGTGAATCTGATGTTTGATTGTGAAGTGACAGATTTTACGACCAATGGGGAGTGTTCCGGTTGCGGTCAATGTTGCAGTAACTGTTTACCGTTATCAGATAAAGAGGTTAGCCGGATAAAGGCATACATAAAAAAGCACGATATAAAAGAGCAAAGGCACAATTTTATGGTCGGTGTTGATATGACTTGCCCTTTTCGTGATGACGTAGGTGGTAAATGTCTGATTTATGAAATCCGACCTGAGATATGCAGACAGTTTATGTGCAACCACACAAAAGAGGATATTATGGCTTGGAAATTAGACTTTCATAAAAGGTTCAGACCTGTATTTATGAGGAGTGAATTTTACGGCAATACAGAGGATGTTGATTTATTTATGCAAGTATTGAAAGGCGGTGGAATGGTATGAAATCAGTATTGATAAGTATACAGCCGAAATGGTGTGAACTAATTGCAAATCGCAAAAAGACGGTTGAGGTGCGGAAAACAAGACCGAAGATAGATGTACCGTTTAAGTGTTATATCTATATGACAAAAGCATACGACACTATATTTGGGAAGGGCAAGCCCAAAAGGGTGTGTATTGGCGGTGGTAAAGTGATAGGCGAGTTTATATGCGATTCCATTATCGCTGATAAATCTTTTGGACATAATGCACTATTTAAAACATCAG
Organism: Clostridia bacterium; assembly: GCA_045603125.1. GTDB lineage: Bacteria > Bacillota > Clostridia > UBA1381 > UBA1381 > CAKSFT01. The sequence continues at coordinate 23,820 of JAZULN010000105.1, forward strand.
CTTGTATGAGTGATGCGGACATTTCTGCTTATTGTTTAAATGATGAAATGTACGGTTGGCATATATCCGACCTTGTAATCTATGACAAGCCGAGAGAGTTGAGCGAGTTTAGATATTACAATCCTATTGTTAAACTTGAAGGCGGTTATCCTATACCAATACACGAAATAGAAAGACCGCCCCAAAGTTGGTGCTATGTGGAAACGGATGGTGGTTCTAATGCGTGATAGATTGATTGAGATAATTGATGAAGGCTTTAAACAAAAACTTGGCTCAATGGAGTACAAGGACATTCTTGGTAATTTTGCAGACTACCTTCTTGCAAACGGTGTAATTGTTTTGCCGAAATTGAAACACAAACAATTAGTATATATGCTTTATAATAATAAAATTAAGACTTTGGAAGTGTCATCTTATCAAATAAGACCTGAATTCAACAACTTATTGCAAATACACCTTTATAAAGATGGGTTTAATGGTTGTTGTACTATTGATGATATAGGCAAAACAGTATTTTTCACAAGAGAAGAGGCAGAACAGGCGTTGAAAGGCGGTGAGAGGTGATGGCAAGGTATATTGATGCAGATAAGTTGATTGATAAGTTGGAAGAATTACAATTTAATGCACCTACAATGACCCCTGTAATGAAAATTTACAATGTAATCGAACTTGTAGAAGACCAACCCACCGCAGATGTTGTGGAAGTGGTAAGATGCGAAAAGTGTAAATATGGAGATGTAAGCACTATTTCAAAGACAAAAGACGGACAAGAAGATATTGCGTGTTATTGCAACTTAAAAAAGGTGGTAACTGATGTTGATGGCTATTGTTCAAGTGGAGAACAGAGACAAAAGAACGATTTTAAGGAGTGAGAATATGAAAGAAGGATGGATTTGCCCAAGATGTGGTTCTATAAATGCACCATTTATAGGTCAATGCACTTGTAAATCTAACATTAAGGAAGAACCTTCGAATACACAAAAATCAAATGATATAAGCGAATGTCTACAAGGAAACCACAAATGGGAATGTTGTGGTATGGATACAGGTGGCACAACTTACCGATGTAGCGTTTGTGGGAAAATTAGAAAAGAAATTTATATGACAAAAGGCGAAAACATATCGCTTGAATCAAAAGAAAAATTCTGTCTATAAAATCGCAATTCAAAGGAAGGAGTGATACATAATGGCTGAAAAATCGAAGATTAAAAGTAAATCTGCGAACTACAAACTTGATTATAGAAAATATGGGAAATGGGCTAAACGCACACCAAAAGAAAGAGGTGGGGAGAAGTGAATATAAAGTTCATAAGTGAAGATAGCAAAATGGTAACCTATGGTTATGAGTTGGAATATGACAAATTGTATTTTCATTTTGACAAAGAATTAAAAACAGTTGGAATAGTTTATATGAGATTTATTCGTAAAAACAATGACGAAGATTGGACAACACAAGATGAAAGTATTAAATATTCTTGCAAATACGGACATTGGCAAGTCGAAACTCCATATATAAGCCAAAAAGATGTTGAGTTTATACATCGAACATTGAATGAATTGAATAGGCGGTGATTAAATGAGTAATGTAAGTTTAGTAGATGGTCATATTGACGAGCCGAAGATGACCGATGAAGAGATAAAGAAGGCTTTGGAAGGGTTAAGTTCGGGGTGTTTTGATTGTAGAAATGGGTGTGCGTGTTCAGATACAAGTTTATACTGTCCTGTTAATGTTATCAAATATGCCCTCGACCTAATCAACCGCAAAGATGCAGAGATTGAGAGGTTGAAAGATGAATTAGCACAGACTGAAGATGCTTTTAATAAGATTTATGAAATCAATGGTGCATATGAGAGAAAAATTGATACCATAAAATCCAAAGCAATAAAAGAGTTTGCGTTTGATTTAACTGAAGAAGTAAAAGAAATAAACACGTCAAATCGTAGTGAGGATAAAGACGATATAATAATACACGTATTGGATATAATCGACAACCTTAAGAAATGTCCGAAGTTCCGGCCGGATGAAAGATAAGTATAGGCTAGTTATAAAAAAGGAGTGTGATTATTGTTGACGGAGTTGCAGGCAACAGAGAACTGGTTAAAGTCGATATTTAATATTAACAAAGAAATTGATTTTGAACGTGAAAGTGCAGAATGCTCTTTAAATAGAATCCAGGAACTTGAACAGAAAAAAGAAGAGATTTTTAAAATAATACATTCTATCGATAGGCCAGAATACAAACAAATATTGCATAAAAGGTACATACAGGGTAAGAAGTGGGAAGAAATCGAAAGTGAACTTCATTATGCAACGCAACACATTCACAGACTGCATAAAAAAGCTATTAAGGAAGTTCACAAGGTAAGAACAAATTGAATTTATGGGGCGGTCGATATACAGTCTGCCCTATTTTCTTTAAGATGTGATTAAATGTTATGTAGTTGTTGTGGTATGATAAAAATAGAATACCAAAAAGAGAAGTGAGATGAATGGCTAATGAAAAGATAGATTGGATTAAGATAAAGAATGAGTATATAAACACAAATATAAGTTATAGAAAACTGTCAGAGAAATATAATATTTCTCGGTCTGCTTTGGAAAAGAGAGCAAGAAAAGAAAAGTGGCCTGAGTGCAGAGAAAAACAGTATGGCAAAATAGAGGCAAAAGTAGGGCAAAAAACCGCAGATATTATTGTTGATGCAGAGGTTGATAGGCTTACTGAATTGTTAAAACTTACTGACGAAGCACAAAGGCAAATATCATTAGGGATGTCACAACTAAACAAATATCTGGATATGTTTGGCAACTGTCATGATAGCGATATTATAGATGTGTCAAGGTTAAAAAAGCTTGTATCTGCTATGAAGGATATAAGAGACATAATTAGAGTTGATACAAGTAATGATATGAGAAAACTTGATGAGGTTCTTGCTAAAATTGAGGGTAATATATAATGGCATTTTCCGAAAAACAAAAAGAATATTTTATAAACGCTACTCACCGGTGGAATATAAAGTCCGGAGCAACGAGAAGTGGCAAAACATATATGGACTATTTCGTTATTCCCAAACGCATACGATCTATGGCGGGCAAAGAGGGGCTTACCGTTTTACTTGGCAATACTAAAGGCACACTGCAGCGTAATATAATTGAGCCGTTACAGGCACTTTGGGGTGTGAGTTTTGTTTCTAATATTCGGTCTGATAACACGGCGATACTGTTTGGAGAAAAGGTACACTGCCTTGGTGCTGATAAAATAAGTCAGGTGGACAGATTGAGAGGTTCTTCGGTAAAATACTGCTATGGTGATGAGATAGTTACCTGGCATCCCGATGTTTTTGAAATGCTCAAATCACGACTTGACAGGGATTACAGTGCATTTGATGGTACTTGCAACCCGGACAACCCGAATCATTGGTTTAAGAAGTTTATAGACAGTGATGCAGACGTATACTGTCAAAAGTACACGCTTGACGATAATCCGTTTCTTGCGGATGTTGTAAAGGAGAACATAAAAAAAGAATATTTCGGCACGGTGTTTTATGACCGATACGTTCTTGGGGAATGGGTTAGAGCGGAGGGAATTGTATTTCCTATGCTTGCAAACAATCCTCAAAAGTGGATTATAAGCAAAAAAGACTTGCCTGAACGTTTCCGAGAGTGCGAAATAGGATTTGACATCGGGGGTAATAATTCAGCTTACGCAATGACTTGTACGGCCTATGGCTATGACGGAGTGTATTATGTGCTAAAATCACGAAAGAAGCAAGCACAGGATCTTCCGATGCATAAGGTAGAACAATTTGCATTTGGTTTTATTGATGACATAAAGACTCAATACGGCTTGAATGTGCGAGATGTTAACACTGACCACAATGATGTTATAATCAATACATTCAACGAAAAACGGTACATATTTGGTAAGACTTATAAACCGCCATTAGAGGACAGACCATTTGCAATAAGTATGTTATTGGCACAGGGTAAGCTCAAATTTGTAGAGGGAGAGTGTGATGACTTGATAGACGAACTACAAAATCTTGTCTATGACGACAAAAACGAAAAAACGATTGTTAAGGACAACGGCGAAATGCAGATTGATACATGGGATAGTTTTATATATTCCCTGGTTGGTAATTGGAAATATTTATTAGAGGTGATTAAAGGGTGAAAGAAACAATACAAAGATTTTGGCGAAATCTACTTGAGAAAATTAACGATAACATCAACCAATACCTGAATAAAAATAGCGGGAAAAAAGCGACAGTCGATGCAGATGATGATACTGTTGTGAATTTCTTTGCTATGATTTTAAAGAAGGTTATAAACCGTGCTTTGATGGGTGCAGAGTATGACGTTGTGTCAGATAGCGTACAAACAGCACCTTTACAGGAACTATGCGATAATCTAAAAGAGAATATTTATCGTGTGGCAGGCTATATGTTAGGCTCAAAGCCTCATGCTGAGTGTTGGTGTGTCCCGTCATTTATAACTGTTGGCGGACAACAGAAACTTATACACTCATATCTTGATGGCAGCAGAGTGCGAATAACCGCCGTTAAAGAAGATGGCCGTATAAGTGAGTGCTATATGATACTCAATGTAACAAAACGTAAAAACAAAGAGTATTTTCTCTGTAGAAAACATACTCTTGATGATAACGGCAATTTGACCATATCTTATTTTGTGGCAGATGCAGAGGCAAGGGAAATCAACTCGAGTGTGTTGCCTGAATGGGATAATCTTATGCAGACAGAGATAACATATCCTTCAGTTAACCATATAGGCTTTGGACGTTATAAATCCCCCGTGCAGGCATTTAACGATAATGTGTATGGCGTGCCACTGAACTATAATTGCGGATTGATTGAAAGCCAGCTCAAAAACGCCGTAGAAAATATTGAATATGAGATGAAGGCAAGTAAGAAAATGTTATTCCCCGATTGGTCTATTGTACGTAAAGAGGACAAAGACGGCAATCCTATCGGAATGTATCAAATAAGTGAGTACATATTCCCTATCAAGAAGAAAACGGGCGAGAACGGAAGTCTTATTGATGAATATTGTCCCGACATTCGTGGTAGTGAATATGAGGCACATTTAACCAGTCTTTTGGAACGTTATCAAAATGCAATGGGTGTTACAGAACTTATAACCCACACTAACACAACGTCAGGAGCAACGGCAACAGAAATAAAGATGCTCAATACGGATAACTTATCACTTGAGCAAGCAATCAAAAAGGCCATCCGAAAGGGCAATATAGAAACATTAGAGGCAGACGGAATTTATTTAGGTATTGCAAGGGATTTATGGACTTATGATGAGGATTATACTGATATATATGTTGATGCCGATAAAGAACTTGAAAAATATATCAAGATGTATGAAACCGGTGCTATTGAGTTAGAAGACTTAGTGCGTTATTGGAATCCGACATTTACCGAAAAGCAGATTAAAGAAAAGGTTGCGGCAATCAACAAGGCCAAAGAAAACAATACTCAAAAGAGCATTGAAGAATTACTGAATGTATAAGTTTAATCTTCCCATAGCGGTAGTCACCCGACAAACTGGGAATGACGAGGCTATGGGATTTTATTTATGCTGATGAAAGAGAGGTGATAACTTGCCTATAATCGATACCGAAAAGCTTGAAGCTTATGCACAAAAGATATTTGAACGTGAAAATCAATTTAATACATTTACCCTTAAAACTATTGGCAAACGAATTAAGGCAATAGGTCAGTTATCAGCCTTCGACCAGGAATCCTTAAAAAACATTGCGGATATTTCGGGTGATATGAAAAAGATAACAAGGGAACTTGCCCGAATTACCGAAATGAATATTGAGGACCTTGAGAAGATATATGCACAGGTTGTCAATGATGGGATTAACAGTTATAAGCCTTTATATGATTTTAAGGGAATGACAGTTAAGCCAATAGGCGAGAATGAGTATGCAATGAAACTGGTACGGCATTTTGCAGAGCTGACCGCTGAGAAGATGATAAATCTGTCACATACAAAGGCAATAGGTTTTACAGACCGACATGGCAATTTTACTGATTTGGAAGGGGCATATCAGCAGACTATTGACGATGCGGTTATTGCAGTATCTTCCGGCACGACTGATTTTGATTCGGCTATGGCTAAAACCATCGAGCAATTAGGTGGTAGCGGTGTAGTTACAAACTATGGTAGCGGTGTTACTCGTTCTCTTGATGCTATGGTTCGGCAGAATTTATTATGGGGTGCAAAGGAAACCGCCCAAAGTTATGATGATTATGTTTCGGAAGAATTGGGACTTGACGGATTTGAGGTTGATGCTCACGCCGGATGCAGACCGTCACACCTATTTATGCAAGGTCAGTTATATTCTTATAGTGGCAGAAAAAAAGTCAATGGCATAGTATATGAAGATGGTTCCGAAGCCCTTGAAAGATTAAAAGATTACGGATGTTTGCACTTTAAAACTGGTGTGTTGTTGGGTGTGTCCGAGCCAAGGTATAGCAAAGAGGAGCTTGAGCGAATACATAGAGAATCCACCGAGAAGATTGAATATAACGGCAGAGAAAAAACCTTATATGAGTGGAAACAGACACAACGAAGGCTTGAGAGAGAATACCGTAAGGCTCAAAATCAGTCCGATATGTTTAAAGAAAGCGGCAATAATATTAAGGCAAAGGATTATCGAGATAAGGCAAAAGCCATAAAATCAACCTATGATGACTTGACCGATAAAGTGCCGGGATTATATGACCATTCTGAACGGATGCGGACTTACTTTAAAGGCACGAAAACATTGACAAGTGGCGGTAACGGTGGTATAATAAACACAAAAGTATTGAATAATAAAGTTCAAAATCCTATGCAAAAAGATAAATACAACAAAATTCGTAAATCATTAGAAAAACAAGGTATAAGATTTGTGGCGGCAACTGATGGAGATGATTTAAAATATTTGTTGCGTTTTGGTGCCGAGGCGGTATATTCGGATGGGCAAATAATGCATATTGGCGAAATCCCTAGTGCATCTGCTTTATTTGAGGAAATAGTGCATAGAACACAAGAAAAAAAGTATGGAAAACTACTTTTTGATGATTATGTAGAGCGTGACGCAAGAGAGATTGCTGCAAATAGAAGACTCTTGAAATATAGCAAGCAGTATGGACTTAATGATACAGATTATGAGGATATTAAAACAAATCTTGAAAAGTGGGAAAAATCTTTTAAGGATAGAACGGGAGTAGATTATGAAAACAGTGACTATAAAAGAGACATATGATTTATCGATAGGAACAGTCATTATTGCAGATGCTAAAGGCATAAGAGTAGGTGATGAAATTCTATGTGATAATAATGTCACATATACTGTCAAAGATATTTTAATGCCAACAAAGCCGACGGACGATGACTTAATAACGTTGATAGTTTAAATAATGTGTTTTTTTAGAGTAGCAAGGGCTACTCTTTTTTTATACCATTTTTTAAAAGATGTGATTAAATGAGAGTATGCACCTGTGATATTATAAGCCTAAGATAACTCGGTGCAGAGTATAACGGCACAAATCCCACACCGCAGAAAGGCGGAATATAAGTTATTTTAGGAGGATATTATGACAAACATTCACGAGATTTTAAAAAATTACGGTGTTGAAATTCCCGAAGATAAAAAAGCGGAGTTTGACAAGACTGTAATTGAAAATTACAAGACGGTTGCCGAGGTTAACAACATTAGAGAGAAGCTTACCAAAGAAATTAACGACCACAAGGAAACCAAAAAGACATTGGAAAACACCAATAAAGCCTTTGAGGAACTAAAGAACTCAAATGCGACTAAAGAGGATTGGGAAAAGAAGTACAATGATTTGGTTGAGGACAACCGCATTAAGGCTGAGGAAAAAGAAAAGGCAGACTTGGAAGCACAGGAGCGAGCAGAGTTTGATAAGTATTTTGCAGACAACAAAAAGGAATGGAATAATCCTTTCATTGCAGACGGTTATTTTAAAAAATATAAAGAGGCAAAAGCCCTCGAAGAGAATAAGACAAAGACCACTGCTGACATTCTGCTTGAGCTTACCAAAGACGATGGAACAGCCTTTAAAACCACTCAACCTATTGTAAATCTTAAAGGTGGTGCACCTTTGGGTGGTTCGATTGATAAGGCTCAATTTGACAAAATGGGATATAAGGAAAGGTTAGACCTTTACAACTCAAATCCCGAACTTTACAAACAATATTCAGGAAAGGAAGAATAATAAATGGCACAAACAAAACTTGAAAACTTAATAAATCCTGAAGTTATGGCGGACATGATTTCAGGTAAAATCGAAAAAAAGATTGTTGTAACCCCTTTTGCTAAGATTGATACAAAGCTTCAGGGGACAGCGGGCGACACAATCACAATCCCTAAGTATGCCTATATTGGTGATGCAGGCGAAGTGGCAGAAGGCGAAGAGGTAACACCTGAGATGCTTACTGCAAGCACAACAACCGCAAAGGTTAAAAAGGCAATGAAGGCGGTTAGTCTAACAGATGAAGCGGTATTGTCGGGCTATGGCAATCCTGTCGGCGAGGCAAACAATCAACTCGCTCTTGCTATTGCATCAAAGATTGACGAAGATGCAATGACAGCTCTGCAAGGTGCGACACTTTCATATACCGGTACAGATATTATTTCGTATGACGGTATTGTCGATGCAGTAGATGTGTTTGAAGAAGAACTAAATACAGAAAAGGTTATTTTCATCCATCCGAAGCAGGTTACACAGTTAAGACATGACCCGAACTTTATTTCGGCAGATAAATATAGCGGTAAGGTTATTATGACTGGTGAAATCGGTATGATTGCAAACTGTCGTGTGGTTGCATCCAAGAGAGTTCCTAATAAGTCAGGCAACTATATTTGCCCGATTGTTAAACTTAATCAGGATAATGAAACCGAAGATGAAAGCACAGCATTGACAGTATATATCAAGAGAGATACAAATGTTGAAACTGAAAGAAATACTCTTTCTCGTTCAACCGATATTTCTGTTGACAAGATTTATACAGTTGCACTTACTAATGCATCGAAGGTAGTGCTTGGTAAGTTTAAGGCTACAAAAACGGCAACAGCGTAAAAAATAAAAGGCGGTGAAATCAATGCAGTATATAACCTATGACGAATATGCAAGTATCGGCGGTGTGCTTGACGAATCCGCCTTTAACCGTTATTCAGTAAGAGCTTTTTCGAGAATCGCCCAAGAAACTCACAATCGTATAGATGCAATGGCTAATATTCCTGATGAGGTAAAGCATTTGTGTAGAGATATTATTGAATATATGCACAACAACTTGAATCAGGACAAAAGCCTTTCAAGTACAAGCCAAGCCCAAGGCGGGACAAGTGAGAGCGAGGTATATGTATATATTAAACCTTCAGAACACGAAGCCCATATCACTGATGTGATATATGATTATTTAGCAAGCGTAACAAATGATAGCGGTACGCCACTTTTATATAGGGGTGCTAACGAGTGAAAATAGGATTTAATGTCAAATACGGATACAATGAGATTGAAATACCGGTAAGCGAAGGAAAAAAATTATATTCTTTAAGCGGAGGCGGATTAAGTAATCTCCAAAATGAAACATTTACCATTATAAACCAAATTCCGCAGTCGGCATCAGTTGCAACAAAAAGGACGTGGAAGAAGTACACCTTAACCGGTTGCGACAAGAAAGACGGCATATATGATAAGTCAAGCGGTACGATGGTTTATAAGTCAAATTCATTCACGGCATTTATATCTGATTGGGAACATTACAAAGCCCCGAATTGGCTTGAAGGCGGTTATTACTCATTAACTGACGATGAAAAGTCGGCATTTTATACGGCCAACACAAACGATTTAATTATATTTGCTGATATACCGGACCTTGCACCGACAACAACCGTAGAGTTCACTGCACTAACGCAGAAATATAAGGATATTGGCGGACTAATTAGCGGTGTGAATGTGTATATCAACCATAAGCCGAACGGCAAGCCGTGGCGGACAAACCATATTGAATTGATTAAGGGGTGAGTGAAATGGCATATAACGAGAACGAATTTAAAGAAGTATTAGAATTTTGTCAACAATGCCCCGAACTCTCTCAACTGTGGGCAATGTCATTAGAATTGAATAACGGCGATAATTCACTTGAGTTGACAGATGTGTCTAATATGCTTGATGTTTCTTCTGAACCTTATTCAGACGGACAAACAAAACTTACCTTCAAACCGACTTATCCATATACAAGCACTTATTATTTAGTGCTATATCGCATCCTGTATGCAGAGGATAACCAAACCAATATGGATGCTTTAAGAAGTATGGATAGCGTTTGTAAGTGGTTTTTTGAAGCACAAGAGGAAGGTAATGTCCCTACACTATCAGGCGAAGAGTGTGTGAAACTTGAATTATTAACACCAAGAGCTTTGCACAGAATGGCATATCAAGATGAAAGCGGACAGGTGATTCAAGATTTTTATATTTCGTTTAGGCTGCATAAGGTTAATCCTTGTAAAAGAGATGTGAAAATTGTATGAAATTAAAGGTACAAATTAACGACAGAGAGGTTTTGAAAAAAATAGAAGGTGATGACTTGGGCAAATTTGCAAGTCACGAATGGAAACGGATTATAAATCCATATACACCTCACAGAACCGGAAATCTTGAAAGAAATGTGGAGTATAAACCGTGGGAATTTATATATCTTTCGCCGCATGGCCTTTATGTGTATAATGGTTCGTTATTTGTTGACCCCAAATACAAAGTCGGCGGTTTTACAAATGACGGTGGCATAACATATTTTTCAAGACCTGGTATAAAAAAGATAAATTCCGGTAAGCCGCTAAATTATTCAAAGGAACATAATCCAAAAGCTACAAAGGAATGGGACAAGGCCGCAATTAGAGATAAAAAGGATAGAACCCTTGCTCGAGCAATGCAAGGGTGGGTTGACAAAAATATTTAAGGAGTGAAGTAAATGGAAACAAAAGAAAAATTAGTAATGAGGGCGGACAGAAAACTTTTTATGGGAGTTGTTGAGTCCGGTTCTGAAACTATATACAGAATGAGAGGTTTTTCAAGTCTTTCTGAGAGTAAAAATCCTACTGAATACACAAGAAAGTATGTAGATGAGCCTTATGAAACGACCGACATAACAGGTGTTTCGTCAAGCTACGATTTTACATTTGATATGATGACACCTAACCCAGTGTTAGATGATTTGTCAACTATCATTGATGATGAACTAATCGGTACAGATGCAGTAAGAACATTTTATTGTGTGGACTTCCACAAGCCAGTTGGTAACGGATTTGAGTGTGTTAAACGTGAATTTTCCGTTATAGGTTCTGCGGTGGGTGATGGCACAGATGCTCTTACATATGGCGGTACTCTAAAGGTTAAGGGTGCAAGAGTTGTTGGTGTTGCAACAATTAGTTCGCCTGAAGATGGCAATAAAGACACCGTTGAACAGATTACATTTACCGAAAGTACTGAAAGTACAGAAGAATAATTTATAAAGTGAGGAATTAAAAATGGCTATTAAGGTTGAGTTTGAAAAGAAAGAAAGAGCGATAGAATTGCCGGATGGCACTATATTGGACCTGCCTGAAAGAACAAAGGTCAATGATGACAGGATTCAAGAGGTTATGCAAAGCAGAGAAACTAAGAAGGAATATGACTTTTTGGTTGCTATTCTTGAGGCATTATTTGGTAAAGAAGGGGTAAAGAAGATTGCACCTGATATCAAGAACGCTAATCTTGATTATTTGACTGCCGTATATACTGCATCTGTAAATACATTCTATGCGGATAAGATTGAGGCAGAAAACAACGAACTGAAAAAGCGGATTGAACAGTTAGGTCCATTGACCGATAAACTCACCGCCATAAGCCCACTTATGGATAAAATCGTGTAATGAATTTACTGATTGAAACTACCCCTGATTACATTGTAGTTAGGGGTAAAAAAATAAAAATAAATACATCGTTTAATGTGTGGGTTGAGTTTTTTATAATGTGCAAGTCAGAGTGTCAAGAAAATATTGAAAAAGTGATGCTCAAAATATTTGACATTATACCGGAAGGGGAAGCGGATGAAATAATTGCAGAGTGTATGAAGTGGCTTTTTGGCGAAAGCAAAGCTACCAATAAAAGTGTGACTGTTAAAACGTCAACTACTTCTGCTCCATTTGATTTTGAAATCGATGGAAATGTAATATATTGCGAACTGTGGGAATATTTCCCTCACCTTATGGAAAGGGGCATATCCTATCATGAAGGAATGGAGCTCATAAAAATTTTAATGCATAATGATAAAACTATGTTATGGCATAGAGCCTTTGCCAGAACAGGCGATTTTTCCAAGTTGGATAAGGAACAAAAGAAGTATTGGCAGAGACAAAGAGCGATATTTACTATACCGAATGCGACCCAACAAAGTATTGATGATGTATTCGCTACTGCTTTTTAACAAAGTGAGGTGGTAAAATGGCAGATGGCGGAAAAGTAATTATTAAAATAGACGGTGATAGTAGCGGTTTTAAGTCTAAAATGGGTGGGCTTAAAAAGGTGGCAGGTGTTGCTTTTAAAGGTGTTGCAATAGGTGCGACAGCGACAGCGACAGCCATAGGTGCTATTGGTGTAGCAGCGGTTAAATCCTTTGCTGAATATGAACAGTTAGTCGGCGGTGTTGAGACGCTTTTTAAAGAAAGTGCCAATATAGTAAAAGGCTATGCAGACCAGGCGTATAAGACGGCGGGAATGTCGGCTAATGAGTATATGTCGACTATTACAAGTTTTTCAGCTTCTCTCTTGCAAAGCTTAGGCGGTGATACTAAAAAAGCTGCTGAATACGGAAATCAAGCGGTTATTGATATGTCTGACAATGCCAACAAGATGGGTACAGCCATTGAGAGGATACAAGATGCCTATCAGGGTTTTGCAAAGCAGAACTATACAATGCTTGACAACTTAAAACTCGGTTACGGTGGCACAAAGACCGAAATGGAAAGGCTCTTAAAGGATGCTGAGAAATTATCAGGATTAAAATTTAATATTGATTCTTTCGCAGATGTAACACAGGCTATTCACATTATACAGACAGAAATGGGTATAACTGGCACAACCGCAAAAGAGGCAGCATCAACCATACAAGGTTCTGCAAGTATGATGAAATCTGCATGGAATAATTTAATGACAGGCATTTCAGATGATACACAGGATTTTGACAAGTTGCTTGATAACTTTATAGACAGTGTTAAAATTTTTGCAGGCAATCTCTTGCCGGCTGTAAAAAAATCGCTAAGCGGGATAGGAAAACTTATCGAAAAAGGTATAAACAATGTAATGAAAAACTCCGATAAGATAATCGGACAAGTAAAGAGTACATTGATATCCTTTATAAAAAGCATTACAAACGCTATTCCACAAATAAAACCTTTAGGAGATGCACTTGAATTTGTTATCAACAACCTAAAACAGTTGACGATTGCAGTTATAGCGGCGGTTGCAACCTATAAGACATTGATGATAATCAATGCTATATCGAACGCATATAAAGCGGCAGTTCCTGCTATTACGGCGTATACCGTTGCAACACAAGCAAGCCAACATACATCTGTGCTGATGGCGACTACAATGAAACCTCTTGAATTGTTGTTTGGAGTGTTGACAGGTAAAATTCAATTACAGACGGCGGCAACGATAGCACTTGCGGCGGCAAAAAAACTGTTGACAAATCATATGGGATTGGTTGTTGCGGCTGTAGGTGCGGCAGTTGTAGGCATATCGGCATATATCGCAAGCCAAGCAAGAGTTCTCACCGAAACTGGAAAACTTATTGAGCAGTCCCAAAAACGTCAAAAAGTTCTTGCGGAAGAAAAGAAAGCCTATGAGGAATTAAAACAATCTCAAATTGAACAAGCCTCGGCAGATTATACACAGGTTGCAAACACTGAGATTTTATATGATGAACTAAAAACCCTTGTTGATGCCAATGGAAAAGTTAATGACTCAAACAAGGCAAGAGTTGACTTTATTTTAGGCGAACTTAATGAGGCGTACGGTACTGAATATAAACAGATAGACGGAGTTATTAAAGGCTATCAGGATATGCAGACCGAAATTGACAACCTTATACAAAAAAAGAAATATGAGATTGTGCAAAAGGCGGCGTTGCCGTTATATGAAAAAGCCGTTAATGATGAAGTTAAAAATAGAATTAAAGCGGAACAAGATTTACAAAGAGTTCAGGAACAATCTACAAAAGTAGAAAGATTATACCTCGATGCTTTTAAAGGCCGTGAAGAAGCTTATGACCAATTAGTTGTAAAACAGGGCATGAGTATAGACCAGGCTGTAAGATATCTTGATTTAAATTATGAGCAAGCACAAAAGATTAGAACAGAAGAGACAGCGTTAAAAAACCTTAGTAAAACTTATAACATATCATCACAGCAAATTATTCAAGCACAAAAAGATAAGCTTGATTATCAAAAAGCGGAAACGCTTGCTTCACAAGGATTATTCAATGATGCTATTGATACTTTGGCAGTTTATACCGGTGGATTCCGTAAAAAATTGGAAGAAGCCGGAGGAGACATTACAAAGCAAAGAAAACTTGCAGAAGATGAATTTAAACTTGCCGAGAGTGCTGTAAATACGTATTTAGATAATGTAACAAAAGGCGTTGAAGAATATGACGAAGGCACATTGAGACGACTTATATCATATGCAAGCGAGGTCAGGGATGAATGTATAAAACTTGGTGCGAATGTTCCTGAAGGTATGACAATAGGGGTTGAAGGAACAAGAGCCGTGCTTATAGGCAGTGTTCAGAATATGGTCAACACTGTGAAAGACCTTATTAAAGGTAAAAAAGGTTTTGATGAGCATTCACCATCCAAATGGAGTGAAGAAGTATTTGCCTACGTTATTGACGGTGCGGTTAATGGTTTGGAAAGAAACAAAAACAAACTATTAAGAAGTACAAAAAAACTTGTAGAAGATACTCAGACTGAGGTTCGGAAGGTAGAGGCTGAAAGCAATAAACTGTTACTTGAGAGCGAGATTAAATACGAAAAGGCACTTGAGGAACGAGAAAAGAGACAGGCTGATAAGCAACTAAAACAAAGGCTTGCCAATGCAAAAGATGAAACGGAAAGAGAAGAGATTCAGCGGGAGCATTTGTATGATATATTCGAGGAGTGGGAAGATAAGAAACTTGACAAATTAAAGTCTATAGCAGATAAGGAGCGTAAAATTTACGATGCTCTTCAGAAAGACATTGAAGAGTGGCAGAACTCGGCAATCGACACACTAACTCAACTTGCGGAGCAATCCTATGATAAGATTGAAGAACTTGAGGAAGTTAAAAAGTCCTTTTCTGACAAGTTAAAAGACTACGGTGACTTATACACAACTGAAACGGGCAAATCAGGCAAAGAATATGTTAATCTCTCCGACCTATCAAAACAGACCGATGCACTTGAAGAATATTCAAATGCCTTGCTTGATGTTAAGGCAAAAGGCAAAGTGCCGAAAGAATTCTTCTCTGTATTGCGTGATTTATCGGTTGAAGAGGGTACTAAGTTTGCAAAAGAGCTTCTAAAAATGGATGATAAGGCTTTTGGAGAATACATTCGTGACTGGGAAGAGAAACAAAAGAAAGCTGAAGAAATTGCCGAAATTGTATATGCAGATGAGACGAATGCCTGCCAAGAGGAAATCACAGATAATTTTAAGAAGTTTAATGCAGATTTAGAAACTCAAGGTAAACAAAATGCCGAGGCTTGGGGGTCTGCCTTTTATAAGGCTATTCAGTTCCAAATTCCCAGTATTCTTAATTTAATTAACAGTTCGTTTGGGGATATTATTGAGACTCCGTCATATGCTTATTCAGGTGGTGGGGTATCATCCGAAATATACGGGCCTCCCAGTCCGAACAGTCCGACAAAGGTTATACATAATACTATTACTCTTAATGGTAGAGTGTTAGGTGAAAATATCGTCACGCTCGGGAACCAAGAGGCACAACGCACAGGAACAAGTTTTTATGTTAAGAAGTAAAGGGGATAAAATATGGAAGTTAAAATCAATGGAATAAATTTTGCCCATTTGGTTGTCGATATAAAGCGAAAGGGTAGAATTGTATACTCGGGAAACAGAGGGACAACCCTTGCAAATACGGAAGTATTAGACCCTTTGGGAACAGAGATATATTACGCCCTTACTATTGACAGCATGTATAAAGACCAAAAACTGTTAGAAAGTTTTTGGGAAGAAATAATAAAACCCAGACGTGACGGGTTTGAAATCGAAGTGCCATATAATCAAAAAACATTGAAGTTCAGAGGATATATCGACGGAGAATTTAGTCAAAGTCTTTTACAAGCATTTGCTAACCGAAATGTTTGGGGGGCTATTTCAGTTGATATTTATCCAATGGAACCTCAATTTTCGGAGGTGCTATAAATGAACGGAGTGGCAATTAAGTATGGCGATGTTGCCCCGGAGGCAAAGGAAAACTTCTATCCAAGTGTGAATGACAAGGCAGATTTTGTCAATTTGTCACAGTTGCAACAGTATAATTTGAATTTTCCGAACTATGCAAACCCTTGCGAATTGTACTCGGTGGTGCTAAACGGAGAGGCTACAGCCTTTCCATCTGCACCTGATGAGGCAAATTTAGGGTTGTGGAGTGAGCAGATAAGTAACGCTGACGGAACATTTACAGATCCGATTGTATTGACTTTAATAAGCCAAGGACAATATACATCCCAAGGGTTTACATTTACATTTGACACATTCAACGGTATATATGCAACCGATATCAATATCCATTGGTGGCGAGATGCAGCTGGTGTATTAACCGATTTGGGTGAAATGGATTTTGAGCCTGATAATGCATTTTATTTTTGTCAAAATCGGGTCGAGAATTATACCAAGGTAGTAATTACATTTAAATCGATAAATATGCCGTATAACCGCTTAAAATTACGTGTAATAGACTATGGCTACGGCACAATATTCTATCGCAATGAATTACGAAATGTAAACCTTATACAGGAGTTTGACCCAATATCTTCCGCAATTAAAATAAACGTAGCAGATTTTACATTAAATAGTATGACCGATATGGAATATTCATTTCAAGCTAAACAACCATTGGTAGTATATTTTAATGGAGACTTAAAGACAACAACATTTGTAAAAACGTCAAAAAGAAATTCAAGATTTTTGTGGGACATACAAAGTGAGGATTATATCGGCATAATGGATGGCATCCCATATTACGGCGGTATGTATTTTGGTGAGGATGCTTATGATTTGTTGGTGGATATATTTACAGTTGCAAAAGTGCCGTATACTATCAATGAATCGCTAAAAGGTGTTTTGGTGTATGGTCATATTCCTTTTACCACTTGTCGAGAGGCTTTAACGCAAGTTACTTTTGCTGTTCAAAATGTCGTTAAAACAAGTTGTAGAGAAGATGTTTTGGTATGTGAGCTTGACAATGAGGTAAAACAAACAGTACCACGTAATAGAATTATGCAAGGACAAAGCTTTGCCGATGAGGAAACTGTTACCGGTGTCGAGGTTGCGGTACATTCGTATAAGGTCTCCGAAGATGTGACGGACAATCTTTACAATGCCGACACAAGCGGAACCGGTGAAAACATCTTGGTCAAATTCTCAGAACCATTCGCAACGCTATGGATAGCAAACGGAAGTTTTGCGGTAGATGAAGATGGCAAGGAAATGTATGGTGCAAATTATGCCATTATTAACGCTAATGAGGGATGTGAATTATCAGGCAGAAAGTATGAACATACCACACAAATCCATAGAATGAATAATCCGCTTGTATTGGAAAGCGAGATTGAAAAAATAGTCGCTATTGACAATATGACCCTTGTTTCACAACATAACATTGATATGGTTCTTGAAAAGTGTTATAACTGGCTCACTAAGACTGCAACGACAAACCTAAAAATCGTTGAAGGAAAGCACGTTAAATATGGGAAATATTACAAATATGGAACTGGATTAAAATATGGTTCGGGCATAAAATACGGTCAAAAAACACCGAATATAGTTACTTATGATAAGCCTGTAGACATTGGCGATAAAATCAATATTGAAACAGAATACTTGGGTATTTTACAAGAAAAAAGGAATATTAAACAGTCGTTTAACTTGAACGGAAATATTATAATCAAGGAGGCGGTGCTGAAATGATTTTTAATAGGACTCAGGCAGATGTGGATAGTGCTATTAGAATACGGTGTGAAAAGGTGCAAAATTTTCAAGAACTGACTGAAAAAGACATCGCAACGCTTGAAAAAGGAACTGTTACCATAAACACACTGAATCGTATTGAAAATAAACAGGCGGAGCTGAAAAACCTTCTTAATAATATGGGGTATTGGAATACACCGGTAGTTAGTAAGACTTGGGACAACACTCAAATATTTAATGAAGAAGAGTTTCAAAGAATAATTGATAATACGAATGTATTAAGACAAGCATTTTTCGTCTACAAGGATACACCAAATACACCGCCTGTATCATATCATTGGCAAGATATAAACGCACTTGAAAAGATATTATATTTATTACAATGTGCAGTAGAGGCTGTAAAAATGTCTTCTATGTATATTGGAAATGAATGTACGTTGGGAGGATTATAATGTATTTAAAAGACAGAGTTCCTACATATCCAAATAGGAAAAAAATTGTGTTTGAAGATGACGGTTCAATAAGATATGCAACAATAGAATATGCTGATGAACCCACTGAGCCTGGCAGTCCCATGACTGCTTTGACTTTGGACAGTATAGTTCCGAAAGGTGTAATACTAATGTGGAGTGGTAAAGAATCCAGCATACCTGACGGATGGGCGTTGTGCGACGGCACTAATGGAACTCCTGACTTGAGAGGAAGATTTGTCATAGGTTCAAGTAGTGAGTATGCATCTCATTCGGTAGGTGGTAGCACTACTATTGATTTAAAACATACTCACGATTATGAAGGAACTACAGTCCGCACACCTGATTCTAAACCGGATATTGTAAGGTTTAGAGAAGGAGATACCACTGGAAGTGTATATGATATGCCTTCGGAGGACCATACACACCAATACTCGGGTACAACAAAAGTTTCCGAGATTGCCGAAGAAAATGTAATACCGCCATACTACGCTTTGTGTTACATAATAAAAACAACACAGATTTCATCACAAACTGAATGAGAGGTGATATAAATGGCATTAAAAGATAATTGGGTAGATTTAGAAGATGCAGTTGAAGGTGTGCCTGATAGCGGTTCGGATATTACTGTCGAGCCGATAAATAAAATAGCCCGGGCGGTTATTGCCCTCGAAGCGGCTTTAAAAGAGTTATCGGATGCTGGTATAACGGTAGATTTAAGCAATTATTACACTAAAGATGAAACTGATAATAGTCTAAAACTCAAGGAAAATGTTAGCAATAAAATTACATTCGAAGAATGGAATTCGTCTGATAACAAAGGTGAGTTATTGTTTAATGATGATAAATACATATCGTCTTTTCTTGCACTTGCTCTTCACGAGGAAATTAATTTACGATTGAATAATGAAGTAGAACAGTTTGAGAATAAAAAGTGTGCAGAAGGAGAAATTATCGCTAATGCACCTTATTATAGCGTTATAGCAACCCAGGAATATGTTGAAAATGCTATTGGAAATAAGCAGGATTGTGTTACAATACCACCTACGACTGCAATTACGGATATATTATATGAGTTTGATAATTCATATAATACGGAAAAGCGTTTTTTAGAATTAAATGTAATTAACTTTTTCTTTGGAGACGATGAATATGAAGTCGATTATATATCCAGTTTATCGTTTTATAGCGGGAGTAAACCAACGGGTATTGCTTACCCGGATAGTGGTATTCTCAATTGGGTGGGCACCGATTGTTCAGCAGATTCATATGTAGATGATAACGGAATTATGCGACCTATATCAAAATTTCAGCCTTCTGCAAATACCCATTATGATATTGTATTCTATTTCAATGGTACGCAAATTATAGGACTTGTTAATGGCTTTGTTCCCGCAGCAGGAAACGCACAAGGAAATGTGGTGAGTGAATAATGAACTACTTACAGAAAAAGAAACTTGCTTTTATGAGTATTGTAAATCAGATTAAAGGGTTTGTACGAACAATAATTGGTGTGCCACCGTTAGTCTTGCATGATTGTGTAGGTGGTACTAACTTGATAAATTACTCGATAAGCGGTGATTCGGTACAAGACGGCACTCCCAGCCCAGATAATCCAGTAGAGATTGAGAGTGTAGGGGAATACGATGAAGCTACTGGCAAATATAAAATTCCTATTAAGGTTAGAGGTAAGAATTTATTAAATATTTCTGGAAGAAATTTGGGAACTTTAGCGGGTACTGCTGCTACAACAGTTAGAAATCTTGAATTTGATAAGTATTATGTAGGGCTTACACGAAATAATAATTACGCACCGAGTTATGTCCTTTCTTGTTCTATAACGGGAGATGTTGTTACTGTAGAAGCAAAGCTTGCTTACAATGGTGTGGCATTCCCAATAAAGGCGAAACCAAATACAACCTATCGTATATCTGCATTAAACGATAGTGTCATAGGAATTGGGTTTTATACGAAGGATGGTGAATTCATTAAGGATGGTTTAACATATAAAATAATCACAACACCAGAAAATTGTGAGATTATGACTATTGTGTGTGCCCCAGCAGTTACAAACACAGCGACGATTTATGAAGAATTACAAGTAGAAGAAGGAGAAATTGCAACAGATTATGAGTCATATCAAGAGCCTACTGAAACCTCAATATATTTAAACGAGCCTTTAAGAAAAGTAGGTGATTATGCTGATTATATTGATTTTGAAAATGGTAAGGTTGTGAGGAATATAGGGGCAAAAAAAGTAAACTTTAGTATCTATTCCTTTGATGCTAGCAATAAATATCTTTATTTAAGATCTTTAGTTAGTGATA
>JAZULN010000106.1:0-11983 GCA_045603125.1 Clostridia bacterium
GAAAAAGTCTAATTCTATCTCGGTAAAATCTGATATAATCATCTCTCTATCCCCCTTGTGGAAAATATAACAACCACAGGGATATATGTGAAGTTTCTTATGTGATATTGAAAATTCTTTTGTGAAATAAAAAACTTTCAGAAATGAAAAAAAGAGGACGCACCACTAAGGTACGCCCTCGAAACTATGGGTCTTTTTTGCAGGGCGGTTTTACCCGCCCCTTTAGAAAGGAGACAATGCATTATGCCATTATTTTTTAGGAAAGGTGGGGGGAGTCTGGCGTACTCCCCCTCTTTGGCCAAACAAAAACCTGTACATCACGGATTAATTATAATGTATCAGATGCGATACATGATGTCAACCTATCATTTTGTCGATTACAGACCATGTACGTAAGCCCACAATACCGTCTGGTGATCCACATTCGGGATGGGCTTTCTGAAATGCCTTAACTGCGGTTTCGGTTTTAGAACCGAATATACCATCTGCAATACCGCACTGATACCCATTAATATTAAGAAATGTCTGTAAGGCTTTTACGTCCTCACCTTTGCTACCCTTTTTAAGTGTCCTATGAGTCACAACAGTGGGTGTAACAGGGACGTAAACCTCATCGTATTTAGCCAACCCCCATTTGCTTACAGTGGACGTGAGGGTATTAACATAGGTGCTTGAAGTCGCATACCCATCGGCTTTAAGCATTTCAGCGTACTGTTTGGGTGTGGTTGCCGTTTTAAGGTTTGCATACCGCTTAGTAGAGATAAAGTCATAATAGCCCTTAACACCTTCTTCCATGTTGGGGTATGCTCGGAAGTTGTCTCTTATAGTAGTTAACGTGCCTACCTTGTATTCTTCCTTGGTTTTCATGTTCACGGATGCACCTTTCCATGATGATCCACATTTCAAGCCGAAGAAATTATTATACTTGGCAAGCCCCGATGTTCCCGCCGCTGACTCGATTATTGCCTGTGCGATTGCCGTAGATACAATCTTATATCCTCTTTTACGGGACTCTGCTTGCATTAGCGGTGCAATCTGATTTATGAAATTCTGTGCCTGTGCTGTTGTATATCCCATATTTCCCTCCCAAATAAAAAAGATAGGCACTGTGCCTACCCCCTAAAGGCGTTCGGGGGAGTCGAACCCCCAAAACCCATTCAAACAGATTTTATGTTTGAAAACGCCTGTTAATAGTTATACTTAGCCTTTAAATCATTTGTAACGGCTATTTTATATGCCTTGTAATATGCAACCCAACTCTGAGCCTGTGCCAAATCTCTCTCTGCCTGCGGTATCAATGTCGCATAATAGGGATTGACCTGTGAAAGCCACTTATAGTTAGTGACTATCTCCTGCTTTATTCGTACAGTTTCATTGAGATTATAGATGACCCCGTCAAGATACTTAATATAGTTATCCGAACGCCAAACTTCGGAGTTGTGAAACTCCCTTGCGAGTGCGTCCTCTCCTGCGGTAAAGGTTTCCTCTTTGATAACCTTGTTCGGGTCAGTTACTTCCTGTGCCATAACGGGCAGACAGAAAATCACCATCATCAGTGTTGCTACTACGAGTGTCTTTAACATCTTCATTTTTACTTTCCCTCCTTTTTAATAAGGTTGTTAATAAGTTCCTTTATCTTGTCATAGCCCACCTGAGAAGCAAGCCATGAAAAGAAAGCGAATGCTATTGTGCTTATGACTATCTGAATACTGAATGCTACTCCGTTGTACAGGACATAGCCAACTGCTACACAGATCGAAAGCACTGTTGCGACTATCGCCGCCAAAAGGTTTGGATTGTAGGGCTTTTCTCCAAGCATGTTCTTAATCGCCTGAACAGTTAAGGTAGTGAGAACAGAAACCCCAAACAATCCTGTTAAAAATAATTCTTTCATTCGTCTTCATCCTCCTTTTTTGAGACATATATAAAAATAAATGCAAACACAATTATTGCCACACCTAAAACAACTTTAGCCATCTGCTTCATCCTCCTTGTACTCAATGGGTTGTCTGAATTTATCTGTGTTATGCTCTGCGTAATTCTCTATGGTGCGGTTGATTGTAAAGGCAATGAACGGATAGATTATCGCTTCCACTAACGTCTTTGATAAATCCTCAAGCACGATTGATTTATCGAGGTACGCAAGGTAATATGACGCTCCCAACAATGCCATTGCATAAACCTCAATAAGTAAAACGAGAACCTTATAAAACAAGGCTCTCGTCTTTTTCTTACGTTTCTTTAACCACCGTACTAACTTGGTTATAGGTTGTTTCATGTTTTACTCCTTACTGTACTCGGATGTCTAGGGTTTGGATTATATCTGTTAGTTGTTGCTGATTTACAGCAGGATTAAAAGCAGGTGAACAAACTTGCCAATCATCAAATATCGGTAATCCAATAGGTGAAGATATTTCAGTAGCACCACCATAACTACTGTTAGAACCCTGTTGACTTACATAATATGTAACTCCGTTAATTGTATGATTGGCGACAGAACTTCCTGTGCCTGTTGCATCTAATCTTGCCGCATCTTCTGTTAAGGCAACACATACAGTAACCATCCAATTACCGCCATATCCTGTACCGCCACCATTTCTAACACAAAACGCAACTGCATCCCCGTTAGCATATTTTGAAGTAGGTGTTCTACTACCATTATTAGTCGATATAATTCCTGCACGATATACGTTTGCATTAGGGTAAAGCGAAGACTTAATAGAAACCGTTCTTATTTCTATTGACCTAATGTTTAGCACAGGCGAAACACCATAGTTCACGGGGGCACTTAACATAAAAAATGTATACCCGTCAACATTATAGTAGGAATTTGTTCTTACTTCATTGGCAGAACTAGCGGGCAAAACAAAATCAACATCTTGGTAAGTATTTAAAGGATATTCTCCTTGTGAATTTCCAAATGTTACTGTTATTTTCTGCGAAGAAGAAAAGTAATAGTAATTACCGCTGTTTCTTACTTGAATAAATCCTGCTGAAAAATACCCATTAGATACAGATGCCTTACAATTTATCCGTATAGTTATTGGTGTATTATCCACACCACTTGTTGTTGAGAGCAGTTCCCTGTCTATCGGGATAAACAAAGTATCCGCATACGAGGAACTATCCCTTGTATATGGAGTAAGGTTTGGTGTCACTATCTCTTTATCAACCTCAGTGTAAGGGGGATAATTATAATAGTTAGTACACATCCACGCTATCTTTTTATCTAATATTGCTTGGCTCTCCTTCGCCGCAGTATTAACATTTACTATATCGCTTAACGAAGCATTGGGTGATACATTCATTAACGTACCATAATAGTATACATACCTTGTTTTGCTATACTCACCATATGCTTGTATTTTGCTTATATGGTAGCTACTTCCATATGTCTTTTCTGTCAGTGTTTCCGTCTTGATTTTCTCGATATTGTACACCTTACCATTAGCCAAAGTATAATCTTTCCATACAAAAACAACGCCATGATAGTCTTCAATTACAAACGTTCCATATTCATGCCAATCGTTTTCATAATACACAGATACTTTAATGGTAAAATTTTTTTCATAGATGCCACCCATTGATAATCTACATGCGGTAACAACAACTCTTTCGATGTTTACCTTGCGGTCAAATTCATATATAACATAACCGTATTGATTTTCAGCAGATGCGCCAACCCATGTATTAGTTTCTCTATCATAGGCGTAGTATGCTTCGCTATTAAGTATTCCATCCCCTGCCGATGCAACACCATAAGGCAACGTATTGCTTGTCATTTTGGGAATTAAGCCATCCTCACCATAGAACTGATAGCATAATCCGTTCTTCCATGTGTATCCCTCAATTACTCGGTATTTGAGTCCATTAAGCCATGTAAAAAATTCCGTTGTTCTTTTGTTTCCGTTCTTTCCTACTAATAGTTCTTTTGCCATATCGCTCCTATGCGGGTTCTACTACAAGCCACAAGCTGTAATCAGGTAATGTTATTCCTGAAGCGGGCGGGTCAGGCCTGATAGTTATATCGCTCTTCCATAACGGATTATCTGCAAGATATAATGTCGGGTCTGCTGAACTTGGAATAAAACGTTCTACATCTGCGTTTCCCGTTGCATAAGCATGTAAACCAATATGACTTTCATTATCATCATGTCTTACATCAACAGATAGACCGCCAACATCGGATGTATCACCACCAACACCCAAACCATTTGAGCCTGCCCTAACAGTAGTGCCATTAGACATTGTAAAGCCTGCTGTTATATCAAAGGTTGTTCCACTCTTAGTGAATTGTCCGTTGCTGTTATAGGTTGCTCCTGCTATGTTTCCGTGGTCACTTGATATTTCACCGCTAAAGTAACCGTTTGCATCTATATGCCCTTTGAAAATACCCCTCAAAGTACCAAGGAAACCCTCTACTCCCATGTAGGCAAGGATTACATCTTTTGCTGACACTTCACAGGATGAGCCTGTTATTACTAACTCATAGTAGTCATTAGGATTAGTGCCTACGGTATAATCAAGGTATTGTGTTTCAACATCATCGGTGGAGTCAACGTTATATGTACCTATCAAAGAATGAACGCCACCTGTGTATTTATGTAATTCAACAGTACATGAACCCTCGGTATGTAAATTCAAAGGGAAATACTCTGTAAAGTAATAATCCGTTGGTTTGAATTGGAATGTACCAGAACCCGAATACAGTTCTACATCCCCATGTATTGTTATGGCATATTGCGATATATCAGCCGCACCGATATGTCCACTATTAGCGTTTACCTCACCATCTATATATGCTCCGTTGTTGTCAAAGGCAAAGTGCGGGGAACGGATGTATTTATCGTTTACATCTATTTTCATTCCTAAGTCAGAGAAATGGCCCGATGTATAATCATAATCCGAAGAAGCGATATATCCACTTCCCATGATGATACCGTTGGAGTTTATGGTACAGACCACGTTATTTGAAGAGTCCAATACCCTTATGGTCGGATTGGTAGTGCCTGACCTTGAACCACCTACCGTCATTTCTCCGGTATACATCTGCTCGGCATTTATCTGTAAGGCTCTAAGGATGGTGACAATCAGTTCACCCGTGGAAGTGTTATATCCGTTTGTCCACGTTGTACCACCATCGTTAGAAACAAAGAACCCGTCACCCGAAGTCTTGTAAACATATGATCCCGAAGCAAAACTACACTGACCCTGTGCGTTCTTTGTAATGGGTTTATTAGATAGATAGAATATCCTGCCACCCGTTACCAATTCCTCGTATTCATGGTAAGCACCCATAGCGTTGATTGCCAATTCATTTAACCTTTGAACTGACTCGTCATACGAACTGATTTCTTCCCTTGCCCTTGTCCTTGCGACTTCAACTACCGCTTGAACCGTCTTGGAATACCTCTTGATTAAGGTACGGGTAGGTGTAACTGCACCCAAGGACGATGTTGCCAAACTAGGTGTAAATGTGTAGTTTGTTATGTGAGACCTTACCCATCCACCACGATAATAGATAGCACACGAATCGCCCACTTCGGGTTTAATATCAGGAAGAGTGGAAATGCTATATGTCATGAAATCAAAATCTTCTAATACATCCCATATCAGGTTAAGGATTGAGTTGACATTAGAAGCATTTGCCAAAGGGTTTTCCAAGGTTAAAACATACCCTGCCTGACCTACCATATACTCGGTATCATCGACTTTCATCTTTACGCCTGTTATTGTTATCCCACTCTGACCGATGGTAGGGGATGACATTAACTCGGTGAACCTAATCCCGCTTATCGGAAAGCCTTGTGTCGCATACCATCTTAATTCCAAATTACCCGCATCCGTCATAACGCAGAAATTACATCCTATCATGGCTATGTACTGCAATAACTCACGACAGTTCATTTCCACGTCAGGTAACTGATTTATCGTGAAAGTAGAACCGTGGAATGTGGAAGAGTCTAGCCCAACTCCACATGTTGAACATAACTGTGATACTATCGCACCACAAGTCATCGGAAGTGCCAATGTGGGTAAATCCGTATCAAACCTCCACATGTAGTCCAACAACTCAAGGGATATCATATAACCCGCATAATTAGGCTCGTCAACAGTGTAGAAACCGACCCTGATATAGTCTGTGTCCCCTACTAACTTAACCCACACTACTGCGGTTGCATTGAAAAAATCATAACGTGCAAAACGCAAGTCCATGTTGTTAAGAGCGAACGTACACTTTCCGATTATGGCAGAACCGATATCAAATGTGTCCTGACCCGATGAAGCTGACATTATCTTAAACGAACCTTCCATGATATCGGCTTCGGTTATCGTTAATTCTGTTTCATCTTCATCATCAAGCGTAATATCTATTCTGATGTTCCAATTACGTGTCGCTTTACTGCTTATTATAGAATCGTATGTAGCTGATACTGACCTCATAATTACCTCTCAATTATGTTGAAAGAAATTTCTGTATGCCTACCACCATCACACCACCAATAGTACGGGGCTGACCTATCGCCTGTATAAAATGTCTTGGTTACTACCGCATTAGTTAAAGGACACAGATACGTGACTTGTATGTATTCAGGATCAAACATACCCAAAATAGTTGCCGCCGTTTCGGGTGTACATCCTAACCACTTAAGTCCTATCTTCTCTTTCTGCGTTACTTGTTCGACATGCATAAGCCCATCGAGAGTCCTTCCGGAGTCTGGCGAACTCACACGTTGCCGACTCCAATTGAACTCTGCGGGTGTAGGACAATCCACTCCATTTACTTGTAAGCAAAAGTTACTTGCCATTGTTCCTCCTTAAACAAAAAGGGGCATGACTATTACGCCATGCCCTCTTTCTTATACTGTCTGTGGTGAATACCGCCTATTTGTACTCTCCTGTGCTTTTGTTATTGACCTTGCGATTACATCACCATCTACTACAATTGTGTTGCTGATATAATCTGCTCTGCCACCCTGACTCATGGCACTCGTTACCGCATTGTAAACACCACGCTCAATACCACTGATTATCTGTTCATTGTTGGCAACTGCGGTCTTTCCATTAGAGAACGAACCTACAAGTTCGCCCCTGTTTGCCATAAATAAGCCATCTTCAGGGAAGCCACCCGAAGCAAATGTCGGGAGTTTAATCTTAATCTTCTTTTCCCCGATTTCATGCTCACCATTTACTACTGTGGCTATGCTATTCCATGCACCCTTGATAACGCTCTTGGCATTAAGGAATGTTTCTTTAAGACCTTCGGCAACACCGGAGAATGTCCAATTATCCTTGGTGAACGAAGACTTGATAGTGGATGTTGTGTCTTCAACGGATGACGATAAATCATTCAATGAAGTCTGTACATCTTTTGCGCCATCTGTCATTTCGGGCATTACACCGATAACATCATTGGTTGCACCTACATAAACCTCAAAGGTATCAGACGCTTCTTTTGCCGCATCCCTTACACCTTCGTATGCCGGTTTGTTCTCCTGCAATACGTTGGTAAATTCTTTGGTTGTTTCTTTAACCTTGTCGTATGCTTCTTTTGCCTTTGCGGTCTGTTCTACATTCTTGGCTTGTGCTTCTTTTATGACATCAAGGTGTGTCTTATAAGTCTGCGATACCGAATTAAGTTTCTCGGTTGCATCCTTGTTCTGGTTGATAACATCCCAATGGGTCTTGAACGAACCAATAACGTTATCATGTGCCCTCTTCTGGTCTTCGAGAACTTCACTCTCACTCTTGTAGACTTTGATAAGGTTATTACTTGCGGCCTCGTTTTCTTCTAACGACCTCTTGTATTCATTAACCTTATCTATGACACCGGAATACTTATCTTCACAAAGACCTAAACTATTGAAAAAGTCTTGTGTCTTCTTGTCAACCTTACCGTACTTATCCTCTAACTGTGATAAGGTTTCACTTGCACTACCACCGTTAGTCTGGAATGTCTGTAAGCCTTCATTAATCTGTAACAGACGTTCAACATTGTTGCCAATCTTGATACCGTTCTGTTCAAGTGCATCCTTAAGGTTTTGTAATTCAGGGTGCGTTTTGAGAAGTTGGTCATACATGCTCTGCATATGCTCGGCATATTCTTTCTGATTGTGTGACGCTTCTCTTGCGGCCTGTGACATCTGCTCGTAAGTAGGTATGGTGTTCTCCATACCCTGTTTAAGCCCATCGACAACTTTCTTGTTCTCTTCGATGATAGGCTCTAACTCTTTACTAAAATGTGATGCCAACCCATAGCCAAATATTGATGTTAATGCTACGGGAATTGCCGCCGCACTTAATCCGGCTATAAACTTACTTGCAAAAGTCGAAGCCGCCGCCGTTCCTGCCGCACCTGCTTCTGTTGCAACTGCTCCCGATGCTCCGCCTGCCCCCGATCCTCCACCGAACAGGGCACTCATTATCTTGTTGGAGAAACCACGGAATATTGCACTAGCTGTTATCTTGACACTAGCAAGTGCTAAACCTCCTAGTACGCAAGTAACAACTATCTGTGCAAATACTTTCATTAAGTCGTTCTTGGTCTGTGAGTCAACGTTATCCCAAAGGCTTGATATAAGTTTCTTGCCTTCTTCTTTGATACGTGCCCCGTTGTCTTTCCAGAAACCGGCCGCAACTTGGACAACTAAATCAATGATGTCCGCAAGCATCTTACCTAGTTCTTCGGTATCGACTTCATCGAAGAACCCGTCTACCAAATCCTTAAGGGCTTTTCGTATATCATCAATATTCAGTTTCTTTACAAAGTTAGAAACAAAATCTATGGCCGCCTGTAAGATAGAGCCTATGGCCTTTCCTACATCTTTCCAATTAATACCACTTATGGTTTTCTGTAACTGTTCACCAAGATTTGCTCCTAATTCTTTCCACTTAACGGTCTTAAAGAAGGTGTATATTCCACTGACAATGGTATCAACTCCATTAATGATGAAGTTTGAAATATTATCCCAATGGAAGTTTTCTATAAATGAGTTGATTGCATCAGCTAATCCTTTGAGTCCGGTAACGACCGTATCTTTGATTAACTTCCAATCAATAGTCTCAAAGAAACCGTTAAATGTCTCGGCTATGAACTTGCCTATACTATCCCAATGCAAGTTATGAACGAAGCCATTTATGAACTCGAAAATGGTGTTAACGCCTTGGGCGACAGTATAGCCGATGTCATAACCTAATCTCTCGACTTCCACTAAGCCATTGATTAATGTGGCCAGACATTTTCCAAGGTCGTTTGATGTCTTTCGTATCTTCTCCCAAGGAATTGACTCTAACCAATCACGGAGTTTTGTACCCCAGAGTTTGCCAAGTTCTGTGAAATCTTTGTTGTTCCACATTTCCTTAAGCCAATCAGCAAACTCTTTCCACTTCGGGTCGATCTTGACGGTCTCAAACATATCAGCTATGTCCGAACCACCGCCACCTCCGGAGTTCTTATTATCCTGTAACTGATTGAGTTCATCAAAACCAAGTACGGTTTTCTTTAATTCTTTAGCGGCTTTTCCTGCCGCCTTACCGGTCTTATCAAACGAGTCACGCCATGAGTCTGTAAAAGTTTTGGCTTTATTCCATGACGAAGCCCCCGATAAAGCAGAAAAGACCTGATTAATGATATTAAGTAACTTAGTTAAGAGATTTATTATATAAACAATGGCGGGTGCAAGTGCATTGATTAACGGTGATACCATAGCCGCAAACGAGTAACCTAACTGCTTGCTTGCGTTAATCACACTTGACATACTCTCATTGAATGCATCCGAATGAACCGCTAGTGATTTAAAGCCTTCCCCGACTTCTTTGATTACCTGACGTAACGCCATACGGGTAACCATGAGTTTGAGCATCTTACCGATACGTGTTAACTCACTAGCAAACTTTTTAGGCATTGACTTAAGACCTTCCATAGTCTTCTTCATTGCCTTTTGAGCAGAATTAGCACCGATTAGATTTTTAACAAAAGACCCAAGGTGTCTATTTGCGCTGACAATAGCACTACCAAATCTCTTTAGTGTACTGAATGTACCGGAAAAGCCTTTCTTAAAGCCATCTAACCCACTCTTAAGGGTGGGGCTTAATTCAAACCCCCGACCCTCCAAGGCCATTGCTCTCTGCTTCTCTATGAGACGATCGTAGTCGTTTCTTATACCTTCAAGGTCTCTTGACCAACGCTGAAATTCTTTGCTATCAGGAGTAACATCACCGGACAACAGGGCTTCATTCATCTTTGTCCTTAACTCGTCGTACTTCCTACGGACATTATCTAATCGCTCCGTTAAAGTCTTAAACTTGTTTGTAGGAACGATAGCACCCATCTTTTCAAGTTTTGCACCGATAGAGTCTGTTGCTATGGCAGTTTTATTTAATTCCTGATTAACTGTCAGGAACGCTGACTTTAAATTCTGTGCATTTTGGGCCGCATTCTTTGATTTGTTCTGGCTGTTAGGTGTGACATTCTGTGCGTTCTGGGCGGCCTGCTGTACCTGATTATTGTAGTTCTGTGCGGCATTTGCCAGAGAATTAAAAGCATTAACTCCCCTTGTGCCCATACCGGTTAAACTTCCGGCCATATTGCTTATATCACTTGCAACCTGTGATATATCTAAGCCACCTAAAGCACTTGCAAATACACCCATAGCACCTGCAAACTTCTCCATGTTTGCGGCCTGATTAGCGGTTGGTGCGTTAGACTTTAACTGACTTAAGCCATTAGCAACTTCCTGTACCTTGCTTGCGTCTACCTGTGTTATGCCTTTTGCAAGTGTATCTATTGCGGTCGCTATCTGCTGTATTCTCTGAATGGCATCATCTGCCCCATTAACTTTTAAACTGACGGATAAGTTATCAATGTCCATCGTCTCGCTCCTGTAAGGTGTTGTCGATATCCCTAAATAGGTTGTTAAGTTGCGTTACAAAATCCCTACGCTTGATAGCAATTTCTTTCTGTTCTTCGCTTTCCATATCCAGACCTTTCTCAAAATCAAAATCAAATGGATAAGGCTCTTTAGGATATGTAAATGCTCTCTGGCCTTTACCTCTAAATATGTTGCCTACTGTTGCAAGTAATGCATCTGTAAAGTACATACCTTGTACATGCATTAACATGTTCTTCTGTTTTAGTTCTAGCTTAGTCTTTTCGTTGTAAGCCATTATGTATAGGTTTATCTTATGTGGATTTGATGACCAAAACTCGTCATAAGAGATACCTAAAGGAAGTGCTTTGGGTAACCACTCGTTCTCGTAGTATTCCCTAAGACTCGGATAGTCTTCTATTTTCCGTTCGTCTTCTGACTCTGCGTTGAAGTCTCGTCTTCGCCCTCCTCTGCTCTCTGGTTGATTGAGCGAAAAAAACCGGACTCGTTCATCTTGTCGCTCATCACATTAACCACGTCAGCAAGCTGTCCTCCGTTGGCTATGTGGGCTTCTATCTCCCTTCCGGCTTCTTCCTTTGTAAGACCTGAACTAAACATGAAGTATGTCCTGATAAGGCTCATGGGTTTCTTTTCGATATCATCTAAAGAAAGCCCTAATTCCTCAAGGTCACACAAGAGATTAAAGTCAAAATCTTTAGCTGTGTACATCTTGTTGTTAATCTGAAATGTCTTAATCATATTCTTTTCCTTTCTTTCCCCGTACAAGGGAAAGGGCAGGGTTTCCCCCGCCCTATTCTTGTACTTTATGTACCGTCGTGTGTAACGGTAATTGTGTAAGTCTCTGTCACGGATATGTACTTAACCTTTACTTCTACGGTATCGGTATTAGCCGTCCATGTAAGAGACTCACTAGCTGAACCTGTGCCACTCTTCTTCAACGTACCGTTAAGGTAAATCTCAACGGTTGCGTTTGCGTTTGCGGCTGTGGCTGATACAGTGTTAGTGGCATCCTCTGTATCAACCTCGTATGACTTCACATCTGCATCAAATGCGGGGTCAAGTGTCTTAGAACCTACCGTCAGCCCCGAAAGGTT
>JAZULN010000107.1:0-8283 GCA_045603125.1 Clostridia bacterium
AACCCTTCCGTAGTTAGAATTTATTATCTTTACATCCCCTAATGTAGTGGGAACAGGTGAACCCGAAACAATAAAACACAGCTTTTTCATTTCTTCCCGAACTTTGGCATTTACATTCTTCGCTACTTTATTTCCTTGCGATTTGCTAGCACTCACCTTAGTTCGTACTGTCATGTATACTGCGTTTATCGTTTGACCGTCTAGGGTTTGTCCTCTTTCCGTTACATCAAAGTACATGTAAACGTTTGGGAACTTAGCCAGAGTGTCTTCCGAGTCGTCAGATGTAAAATTGATATCCGGATATGTAGTTTTAAGGGCTTCGATTGTTCTTATCTTTACCCTTGAATAAATCTCATCTATCCTGTCTTCTACCCAACTCATTGAAATACACTCCTTGCTATTGCTTCGATATCTTCTATCATTGCCATTACTGCTCTGTGGATAGGCATTGTGGGTGATGTACCGTAACTATGGAATAACCAACGGCCGTTTCTTTCGGTCTTGGCCGTACCATCTGTAAAGTGGTCTGACCACCAATACCATCCGTTAGGATTACTACCATGGCCCATTGAGTCCGGTAATCTTCCTATCCCATAGTTATCTACTTGATATGCACCAGAACCAAATTCTGCCATGAGTAACGGTGAAAATGTTTCGCTTCTTACTTCTGCGTTTGGTGAAGCAGAAACAAACCATTCTCTTGTAATCGGTTGGTTGTCTCTTGCAACCATCTTTAGGGAATACTCACCCTCTTCTTTTGTGTAAATGATATAACCCGCAAAATCCCCCTCATTTTGCCTTGCGACTTCTATGCCCCTATCTGCTAAAGCATTGAGGAATAATCTCGTCTTATTTTGCAAGTCATTAGCATAATTCCTTAAATCTTCTGCTAATTTATTAAGGGATGTGGGGCTTAATACATCTGCTCTTAATCTCATTTCACTACCTTATCCAGAATGTACCGGTCTACGTTAAGTGACGGTGATACTTTTAAGACTCTGTAATCTGCTGTGGAGTCATCTGCGTAAGTATGACCATCGTACTGTTTCGTGGCCGGTGTTGTCTGAAACCAAATAAGAGAAGTTTCCGTTATCGGTATCTCCCCTTTGGTCATAACTAATACTGCTTCATACTTGGCTTCGCTTACACCAAACTCGACACGGGTAACATCTGACCCACTCATAGCAATATTGCCCTTAAATAAAACAGGCTCACTATATAGTTTCATGGTTGATCCGGACTCTACATAATGAGTTTCCCCTGTCTCTTCATCGACCCATGTAATCTTGTTTCCATGTTCGTCAACGTCATATATGGGTACTTCACCAAGCAATAAGGCATAGTACATTTTCTGTTTATTCTTTTTCAGACAACGCATCAAATCACCCCTACATAGTTTGGTAATACGTCATGTAATCTTGATGATATCCATGCACCGTCGTATATCCGGTTAACACCGTTCTCGTTGTGCTGTTTCTCACCCTCTGCCGCAACCCTTGAATAAACCTCTACACATGCCATTGCTAAAGCATTGACACACCTAGAAAGCCTAGTTGCTATCTGGTCTTCGGTGTAGTCGGTAGGGAAGTGACTCTCATTAACTGCGTATTCGTACACAAAATCCACAATCGAGGACGGGAAAGAACTTAATGTCTCTCCCGTCTCGGTCATGTATGAAAGTGCCTTAGATTGTATTATTGTTGATAAATCATTTGCTGTCATAACGACCTCAACATTTCTTTTATCTCTACTAACTTTGCCTTGTTATCTACTTTAAAGCCCTCTTTCTTAGCGAGTGCCTTAAGTTTCATGTAAGGAAGGTCTAAATCTTCCTCTGAATACTTGCGTGACTTCACAGCGTCCTGCGGTGGTTCATCTACTTTCCCCGAAACGACAGGGGCGGGAGCATTATTGCCCCCACCCTTCGTCTCTTCAACAGGTACTTCTTCTCCTGCGGGATAGTAGACACCATTATATTTGACCAGATGACCAAACTTCATAGCGCAACCCTCCTTAATAGGAAACTGTACCTACCTTTAACATGTATGTCCTGTCCATGTTCTCGAAAGAAGGAAGGACAACCTCTGAAACCTTTGTAACGGTCTGAACAGGGTCGAATGATGTGTTAACTGCAACAGCAGTACCATCATCCACGATCTCAACCTTGAGTTCATCAGAACGATGCTCTTCGGGAGTCTTGCCCTTGTAGGTATTGCCAAGTGTTCCTGCGGGCAGGAGCGTAGCCATACCATCGGGATAGAACTTCTTGGTTGTACCATTCTCGTCAACGTACTGCTTTGCGTAAACGATGATGGTGATACCGAGTTCGTTGGAGAATATCTCCTTAACCCTAGCATCTGTCATGAGAACATTTGCGGTTACGTTCTGTGCAAGGATAGCACTCTTAATCTTCTCGTTCTTCTTGAGAAGGTTCATGGTTGCCTTGGAGATAAGCAGGATTGAAGGTCTCTCACCTGTCCTGCCCTCAACTGCGTCCTGTGCGGTCTGAATATCATTCAGAGGATCGGAGTCGTCAAGGTCTGTCCATGCTGACGTACCCGTAAGTTCTACGAAGTTGTTGTCATGATAAGTGTCGTTAGGGTCGAAGTCGTAGGTGTAATCAGCACCCTCGGCTGAAATAGAGATTGAGGGCTTACCACTTGCATTAGCAAGAAGTGACATTCTCATTCTCTCTTCAACTACCCTAGCACCTTCAACAAGTGTCTCTGCATCACGGAAGTTCCTGTCAAGGATTTCCTTTGCATAAGGAGACTTCTCTATCTGGTTCTCGTAGTCCTGAATATCCTGCTCTTTTACGATCATGGCCTCTTTGAAGTAAGCCATCTCAGTGTCAATAACCTCAAGACCCTGACGTGAACGGATTGTTGCGTTAGCGTCAAAAGCCGAAGGCTTAAGGATTACCGGAAGACCGAGAGTCTGCTTGAACCACTTGAGTTCAAGACCACTCTTCTGAATACGAGGGAAAAGACCCTCACCAAGATAAGGAATGCGGTTAGACGCATTCTCATTAACGATTGCCGCAATAGCGGGAGCAGTAAACGCATCTGTAAACTTTGCCATTCTTTACACCCCCTTACTCAAAAACAAGGAGCGAAAGAGCCGCCCTGTCCTCTGTGGTAGCCGTTGTGTTGGCTGTGTTGATAGTTGCATATGCTACGATAACAGAAGTGTTCGGGTTGTCATCGTAAGTGTCGTTAAGGGTGATACCATAAGCATCCGAACCATCACCCGTTGATAACTTTCCGTCTGCGGCTACTACTGAACCTGCGGGAAGTTTTCCGTTAGTAAAAGCGGTGGCATCAATGGCCAACTCGTCAAAGAGTTCACCGCCCAACTTACGCTTAAGCACTTCGGGAGTGCCTGCGAAAGAGTTCTGTGAATACTTCATCTTTTTTCCTCCTACTTGTATATGTCTATTACTTTTTGGGTAATATCATTACCCTTCGTCTTTGCCGCATATTCCTTGGCATACGCTACGTCAGAAGACTCTTTCTTTTCATCACTACCACCACCCTGCGGTGCGGGAGTTTTGTTAAGGGTGTCCTTCTGGTATGCGGCAACAGCGTTCTTCTCTCGGTTCGATAAAATCTCCCCTAGCTTGGTGGTATTTAACTCACCGTTTTCAAACAAAACCTCGGAGTCCTCACCAGTTATACCGATTTCTGCCAACGCCGCCTTTCTCTGCATGTCTTTGACGGTCTTTTCGGACATCGACAAACGCTTTGTGGCATCGTCTAACTCTTTCTTTAATTTCTCCACTTCGGTCATGTTTTGCCCTTTTAACTCGTCCAACTCACTCTCTAGGCTCTTGACACGTTCTGCTTCGGCCTTATAATGAGTGGCACGATCCTCGGATTTCTTTATCTCGTTGCCTATCTGTGCGAGATAATCCGTAATCTGTTCTTCCGTCGGGGCTTCTATTCCCCACGAAATTAACTTCTGTTTTACTGCTTCTCTTGATAACATTTCTTTCCCTTTCTTCCCTTCATTTTTTTGCGTGGTCTTGTTCCACGATGGGGTCTCTCATTTTTCGCATGAGTGCGTATTTTTATTTATTAAAAAAGCACCCCGATTGGAGTGCTTCTTTCTCTAAGAATGGTTTTCTATATTTTTCTTCTGCCCTTTTTCTTGCTTCTCTTGCTTCTTCTAATGTTTCGTAAGCACCAAGGCAAAATCTTTTTCCGTCTACCTTTAGTTCTGCGAAGTATTTATGCCTATGTTTGTGCCAATATACCCCCGCTATTTTTGTTTTGCTTTTTTTCTGGCATCCTACGTTTGACATATTTCCTCGATGTGATACTATCCGAAGATTTGTCTTCCTGTTATCTAACCGATTTCGATTTATATGGTCAACTTCTTTACCTTCAGGTGCATCCATGACTACCCTACTAAATCTTACCGTATGCCCAAATTTCCCTGTTTGTGCATATCCTCGATTTTCAGACCAAGTATAGTTCTTTTGTTTTTCCCAATCTTCGGCATCGCATAGCATTATATTGTCGGTGTTTCGCATCTTAACATAAGCTATGCCATCTTTAACATAGTAGTCATTTTTTCCTCCGTTCCTACAACGAGAATTAGTTAACTGTCTTATTTCCTTGTCGGTTTTTTCCGACCACATAAGATTGTCAACACGGTTATTCTCTAAATCACCGTCCTTGTGAATTACATGGTCTCGATTATTCGGATTATCAAGAAAGGCATTTGCTACTATGACATCAAAGTCAAAATACTCATTTCTACCCATGTAAGAAAATCCTATTTTAATCCGTTCGTAAACTACTCTGGGTTTTATATAAGTTATTCTTTTTCCTCTTCTTCTAAATCTTCCCAGATTACTTACTTCAAATACTCCGTCAAATCCTTCTACACCTTTCCATATTTCATTTTCCATGTTTACCTGCCTTTCGGTAAATGCCTTATTTATATAAAGCAGGGAAACGGGTAAGGCATCCCGCTTTCGTGTTGCAATCACTATCCCTGCTAAACATCTATAACGATCCACACAAAAAAAGCACCCTCACGGATGCTCTTCCTGTTCGTCAATCAAATGGCTGTTGCACTTGTGAAACTCTTATGTTACACTAAACATACCTTTGATGCGGTACTCCCATACCGCTTCTCAGAGCTGTTCCTTAGTGGGCGGCTCTTTTTAATACGAGTGCCGTGTATTCTAGCCCCACGGCAGGGCAGGGCATTTCTCAAGTATGTTGACAACCACGACAAAAATCGTTTCCAATTCCGCCATGTAATGCCCATGTCAGAACCTATAAACCCGAAGGTTTCAATCCTATTATTCGCCCTCGTTCGGTTCGGGAGCAGGCTTGTGGTCAACAATCTCCATTATCTCCACATTTCCCGACTCGTTGATTATCTCAACGATTGCATAGAGCACATCACTTGCATTGTGATAAGCTGAAAGAGTTTGATGATAACCAACTAAGGCTGACGTTTTTGACTCATGGACGCTTATTGTTGAGCCATCCTCTCCCTGTGTGTTTGTTAATAGTTTTACTAAATAGTATTTCATTTTCCTTCCTCCTTTTTATGATGATGGTAAATACATAAGTCTTGAGCCATAGTATGAGGCTGTTGCGGTTGCCTGCGGTTCGCTTCCAAGGAAAAATACTCCTGCCTTGTCTCCATCTGTCTGCATCCCCCCGCAGAAAAAGAACCTAGTTGCTTTTACACTTGCTTGGTCACAAAAATAAGTTGTTGCACTTCCAAACGTAGAACTTGCAATAGCAAATCCCGCCAAATTGTTTCCCCATGGATATCTCATATAACCCTGTGAGATATTTGCACTTAAAGCTGTTGTGCCTGCATCCATAAAGCCACTACCTGTATTGTTATAGTTTCCATCCGATACCCATATTTTTCTGTTTGTATCAGCATATGCTCCATCTAACAGTTCATATTTACTACCATAAAAATCTTCCATTCCAAATAACTTCATCTGTTCTGCCGCATTAGATGACCCGTAGTCCATGCCTTTAGTATTTGTACCACCTGTACTCGGTATATTTGAATTGCCCGTCCATCCTCTTCCTATTACGTCTTGTGCATTCTTTCCTTTATATTTAAGGAGATACATCACTTGTAAGTAAATATGCTGTAAGTATGCATGTTGTTCGTATCCTGTTCCTTTATTGTGAGCATATGTCCTCAAATTACTTATTGAAATATTACCCGTTGGCGTAACCCCTGACACCGAATACAAAATATTACTTGACACATAGCCTTTGTATGCCCCCATATAAAACTTGCTTATTGCTGTTCCTTTATATGTATGTGCATAATACGAAAATCCACTCATATTATTTTTCATAGTCATTGAGACAGTAATAGTGTTATTATTATTAACAATCTTTATTCCCCTTCTTGGGAAACAAATCATTGTATCATAACCAAGAGTTGTTATTGGTGCAGAAGTACCATTTTCATATTTTGTAAAATCGTCCCTTTTGAGTTTTCCTTTTTCTGTTCCATTAGAAAGTAAACAAGGATAATGCCCAAAAAATTCATCCCATGCATCACTCCCCACAGTCATTCCAATTGCGTCTTCTGCGTAGGTTGCCCAAGTATTAGGATTACTGTCATTAAGATTAAGAACCACCGTCATTACTTGTTCACTCAAAGGTTTCTTAAGTTTTGGGTTCATTCTGTAAAAATACATAACTTCTCCTTTATGGTAATTTCATTAGTCGTGAACCTATATCCGATGCAGTTGCTCCTGTCGAACCATCCCATAATGAGAATAAACCACTGTCCAAATCTTGATATGGCATTCCTCCGACTTCTAAGCATTGATAATATCCTGAGTCCGTATGGAATGACCCTGCATCACAAGAATACTGCGAGATATTTTCAATGTCTGTATAGCCCGAAGGGAACATAAACCACGTAAATCCACTTGCCGAAGATATAGCATAACTTGAAATAACTCCGCCAAATTGCGGTGATGCTACCTTAGTTCCGACACTCGTTCCTCCACTTGTGTCGGAGAAACTTGAAGGATTTTTAATAGCATAGATAGAAGAACCGTTGAACCTTATTCCATCACAATGTGTTCCCACATTAGCCCACAAATCCTCAATATTCCTGTACTGAACATGACCATACGTTGTACGGGATGACTTGTTTGTTCCAGTGTGATAAGTCATGGTATCGGTCAACCCTGTGTTTTGTTTTGTTCCACTATCTGAACATCCATAACCTATCTTGGTTTGGCTGTTGAAGTTGGCGAACTCAACAAGATATAGCATCTGTATCGTTAAGAGAGTTGCATAATCCCATTGCCATATATTCGAGCCAAGGTTATGTATGCCTGTTCTAAAATCAGCCCTTGATGTACTTACTTTTGGGGCAACTCCCGTAGTAGAAGTGAAGTCGCTTGCACAATGGTGTCTGCCGACATACACATATTCTCTTTCACCTTTACCATCCCCTCTATCCATATGAGCAGGAGAAACTTGACTTCCCGTAAATGGAGCAGAAGATATTTTGAGCGACATCGTTGAACCGCTTTTGTCTAATTTGAAATAGTATTTCGGTATTGCAACAAGCATTCCTGCGTCGGGGTCGTTCACCTTAACCATTCCTGCCCATGGCATAATTCCATCAAAAGGGGATGAGCCTGTTCCCGTTCCCAAAGCAGGTGAAGGATCGGAAAAGCCAACCGCATCATCCGTCCTCGTCCAAATTGGTGATGAACTTCCATCCCATGATACACCATATATCTTTGGGTCTACATATTGTTCTGCACTAAACCAATAAATCATAGAATTACCTCACGTAAAGCCTTACACCAACGGTTGTCGCAGATGATACAGCAGGGAATACTACGGTACATGACCCCGAAGCGGCACTCATTCCCGTTGGAACTAAATCCCATTGTGATGTAGCAAGCATGAGTGTCTTATTATCTGCTATGATTGAGTTTGTG
This sequence comes from Clostridia bacterium, assembly GCA_045603125.1. Classification (GTDB taxonomy): domain Bacteria; phylum Bacillota; class Clostridia; order UBA1381; family UBA1381; genus CAKSFT01. The sequence goes on from JAZULN010000107.1 coordinate 7,967, forward strand.
AATGTAATAGTCGTAGTAGCACTCGTTGATAAAGTGGCATTCTGTTGCATATATGCCGAACCATCAACGTCATAAGCTACGCTATCAACTGTTATCTGCTGTTTCTTTACTCCCGTAGAAGAAGCAGTACCCGTATATCCAACACTAACGGATGACCCTCCCGAAGATACTTCTTGCCACGTACCATCACCTCTTAAGAACTTTGTACTGCTCGTTCCATCCTTTGCGATGAAAGCCAAATCTTTAAGGTCAGTAAAATACTTCTTGATTTTCCCAAGAATTGTCGGTATAGTTTCACCCGATGCTATATTCGTCCT
>JAZULN010000108.1:0-2022 GCA_045603125.1 Clostridia bacterium
CCATTCGGAATCCGTCAATTCCTTTGTCCAGCCACCAGTTCATCATATCAAACACTTCCCTGCGGACGGCAGAATTCTCCCAATTCAAGTCAGGCTGTTTTTTACTGTAAAGATGTAAATAATATTGAAAGTTTTGATTTCTGTGCCTTAATGCTTGCTTGGGAAGCTAAAGAACCTGCTTTGGCATTAAAAATTCTAAATAGTGCAATTATAAATATAATCATCACCGTAATAGGATAGTACAGTGTTACCTTTGAATTTAGCTTGCCTTTCTTCATATAAAGATAATTAATACAATAATGTACTATACCATAAATTATCCCTAAAGTCAATATAAATATAAAATTTTATATATAAACTTAATTTATCTTGCAACTAAAACTGCTTTTATGCTATAATAACTATAAGGAAATTTTTTAAGGAGAAATTTTAGATGTTTAAATATTTTATGCCCACTATGATAATATCCGGCGACAATGCCGTAAAAGACAACTCAAAAAGCTTAATTTTAGGAAAAAAAGCAATGCTTGTAACCGGGAAAACTTCAGGCGAAAAATCCGGAGCTCTAGCCGATGTTTTAAAGGTTTTAGAAGAAAATAAAGTCGAATATCTGGTTTATAATAAAATCGGCAACAACCCGACTCTCGAGGAGGTAGCTGAAGGCGGAAAAACCGCACGTGAATTTGGTGCGGATTTCTTAATCGGCATCGGTGGTGGTTCACCCCTTGATGCTACAAAGTCTATAGCGGTTTTTGCAACCAACGAACCCGTTTCGAGGAGTGATTTTGACATATTTGATTTATTCTCAGGGGTTCACAAAAATAAGCCTTTACCTATGGCGGCAATTCCGACAACCGCAGGGACCGGCAGTGAGGTTACCCCATATTCCATCCTGACTCTACATAAAATTCAAAATAAAAAAAGTTTTTCACATCCCGACATATTCTATAAAGTAGCCTTTCTTGACGGAAAGTACATAAAAAACATTCCATTAAAGATAGCTAGAAACACAATGGTCGATACCCTCTCCCACTTAATTGAAGGCTACACTACCAAAAGGTCAACTCCTGCCAGCGACTATATTGCCCTTGAAGGTTTGAGAATTTTAGGGAAAGTAAAGTCACGCTTTTTTGAGGGTGACTTTTCCGACCAGGACCTAAAAGACATTCTTTGGGCATCTACCCTCGGTGGAATGGTTATTGCCCAGACCGGCACAACCATAGTCCACGCCATGGGGTATCATCTGACATATTTTAAAGACATAGCTCACGGTATGGCAAATGGGTTATTACTCACAGAATACATAAAAAGAGCAAGAAAAATTCTGCCCGAAAAAGTGGAGAAAATTTTAGATTCTCTTGGGATGACCATTGACGAACTCGACGAGTTTTTAAAAACGATTCTTCCATGTGATGTCAATTTTTCAGAAAATAACTTTAAAGATTGGGCAAAAGTCAGCATAAATGCAAAAAGCGTCCCCTTCTGCCCCTTCCCTATAACAGAAGAAGATGAAGTGGAAATTTATAAACGAAGTTTATTTAAATAAAGTTAAGCGGTATGCTAAAATTTGGCATACCGCTTAACTTTATTCATTTTCTAAAGAATCTTTCCCTTGACCGCAGCTACAGGTCTTTTTTTCGCATTGTTTGGCATACGGGCATCCAACACAATGGGCACCGCTTTTTTTAGCTTTGTAGATATAAAATCCCGCACCGCCTGCAATAATCAAAAGAATCAAAACCAAAATTATATCTTTATACATTACATTCCAGCCCCTTTATTTTTTCCTGCAAAAGCTTTTAAAGTATACTCTTCCTTTAGTTTTTTGTTTGTGCTGTTTATAAGCCCAGCTAAAATACCAACAAATGCCGCAACGATTAAAAGACCCCAAATTGCAGCACCAACATTAAGAGTTGAAGGAGCAGTGATAAGAGTACCGATGGTATATACTAAATACGAAACTGTGTACCCTACACCAAGCTGAAGACCAATTCCGCCCCAAAGCCACTTTGCACTCTTCAT
>JAZULN010000109.1:0-16301 GCA_045603125.1 Clostridia bacterium
AATTCCCTCAAGCAATATAACATTAGCACTCAAAAGCACAAGATGTACTGCCATTGGGGCATTTTGCGGACCGATTGTCTGGGATTCATTTCCTAAAAGCAAAACATCTGAAGATGCAAATACCTTTGCTGCCTCAAGTGATACTTCGGCATCACCCTTAATCAGAATTCTCTTTGCAGCTTCAATGTTCTGTTTTTTTGCTTTTTCAATTATTTCTATAGCACCATCACCGGTGACAATACCATGATGTTCTGCCACATAAGCCATTCCCACAAATGTCTCTATACATATCTCATCTACAGTTTTGCCGTCTTTAACAAAATGGAATGGTGCATCTATATGCGTGCCGTTGTGTGCGCACATATTAAATGCTGTCAAATTATACACTTCACCTTTGTTCATTGATTTAAGTATCTTTTTCTCAGGTAGTGGATCGTCGGGATACACCTGACAACCGAAAACTTCTTGTGAAATATCGTAAATTTTCATTGCTTAATTCTCCACTCCAAATTAAAGTTTAATATCATTGCAAACCTTTATAATTTTGTCTGCTGCACCTTTTGCACCTGAGCTGTTCTTAAAGCCCTCAGCAATTTTCTTGGCATTTTGCTTATAGGTGTCAACACTTAATATTTTATTTATTGCTCTCAAAACGGATGCCCCGTCCGATTTATCAAATTTTATTCCTGCACCAAGCTGAGATACTCTCCCGGCAACACCTTTTTGCTCAGAGGTCTGTGGTAACATAACAAGCGGAACTTCAAAATATAAACTTTCGCTGACACTGTTCATTCCGCAGTGTGATACAAAGACATCTGCTTTTTCTAAAACGGCAATTTGGTCAACATGTGAATAAATTGATATGTTTCCCGGTGGCTCTCCAAAATTCACGATAGCTACCAAATTACCAACTGACATAATCACCTGATAATCTGTATTTGCTAAAGCAGATATACAAGCTTTATAAAAAGGCATCATATCATTATTTACAGTTCCCATAGAGATATAAATCAGTTTATCTTTTCTTTTCTCAACCTTTTCGCTTGCAGGGCGAATTGAAGGTCCTACAAATGCGTACTTTTCCGAAAAAGTCTCTGAACAAGGTTGAAACTCGGGAGATGTATAGACAATAGTATGTGTGTTATCGTCATTGCCTATAATATCAAGAATACTATTTACGGGATACCCCTTATCCTTTAGTCTTTTGATTTGCTTGGATGTCTTTGGCATAGCGAAAAGCATCTTTAACAAATCTCCAAGACCTTGTTTCATAATCTTTGCTGAATGCTGATTAAATGCAAATGTTGTTGTTGATGAAACAAAAGGAATACCAAGCTTTAGTGCAACGGCTTTTCCCCATAATGCCATAGAATCTGCCACAACACAATCAGGCTTAAGCTCTGCCATATCCCTGCAAACCTTGTCATCAAGAGCCAGTGTAGTATCTACCAACATCTTTATAGAAAATGCTAAGTCTTTTCCTACTCGAGTGGAGTCTTTGTCGCTTAAATTTTGCTCCGCATCATAATCATCGCAGGATATAAATGTTGCACCTGCCGACTCGATTTTTTCACGCATAATGTTGTATGAATAATACCATACCTGATGTCCACGAGAAATGAGTTCCTTGACAACACCCAAGGTGGGGTTAGTGTGACCGTGTGCAGGAATACAAAAGAAAACTATTTTGCTCATATTTTTATTCCTCTATTACAGAAAAAACTTGTTTGATAGTGTCTTGTTGTTTTGCTTTGGGAAGAATTGCAATTCCTCGCTCAAGGTCACCGAGAACCAAAATCTCATCTCCCGGCTGAAAATCAAACATTTCTCTTGCTTCTTTCGGAATAACAAACTGTCCCTTTTCGCCGATTTTAACCATCCATGCATATTTTCCATCGTGTATATTCATATCTGCATCTCCTTTGTATGATTAGTATGAATAATCATACCATAATTTTATAAAAATGTCAATAGGATAAGAAAAGTTCATTGTGAAATAATCTATTGCACTTTGCACCGCAGATTTACTCGTATGAAAATTAACCGTTAGTGCCAGAAAAAAAGACTATTCTGCAGGATAGTCTTTTTTTAATGTAGTGTTCCCGATGGGAACATTAACTCAATATTGGTAATGAAGTGTGCCTTTAGCAATGAAGGTTGCCTGTTGTACCTTAATGAACGTTTTGCTTCATAAATTCGCAAAGCGGACTTGCTTCATAGTGGCAAGGCCACTGCTTCATATTTGCCGAAATACAAATGTCGCAGGTAATTAAAACGACATCTAAACCATTGGATTTTCCCAAGACAAAAGATACCTTTTGGGATTCGATTCGCCTTGGGTGTCTTTTATAATTTCTAAATAATTTACTCGTTGCTGAATTTTGGTGCAGTAGTTTCGTTATTGGCAAAAGCATTAGGACCGGGGTCGGACATTGAAAAATACATTTTGGCAGCTTTGGTTGTACCGAAATCTTTGTTAGAACCGCTATTTTGCACCTTGTTAAAAGCATCGCGGAACATTTGGTTATGGGCTTCTTCACGTTTAAGAAGAAAATCGATGGTTTCTTTTACTTTTTTATTATCTATTTGGTGGTATAGATATTCATAAACTACCTTTGCCCTCTGTTCGGATGCTATATTACTTAAAATATCTGCACATAGATCTCCGGTTACTGTAACATAATCTGCAGTCCAGGAGTAGCCGGATGCGTTTATAAGCCCGGGGTTTAGGCCTAACAAAACATGTGACTGAATTTCACCCTCCTTTACTTTTGTTGCGTCTACATCATGACCATTGAGCAAATTAATTGTTTGGGCAATCATTTCCATGTGACCAAGTTCTTCTGCGGCAATGTCAAGAAATAAGTCCTTAATATCGGGGTCTTTAATGCGAAAGCTTTGGGACATATACTGCATTGCCGCTTTTAGTTCACCATTTCCTCCCCCGAGTTGTTCCTGAAGCAAAACGGCGTATTGTGGATTTGGCTTTTCTATAGCCACTGGATGAAAAAGCATCTTTTCGTGTTTAAACATTTTGTTTACCTCCAATTATAGTTTTAGTTATTTTTAACCATTTTAGAGAAGTTATTCATGGTGGTATCAATTTGAAATTTTTTTATGGATATTTTGCCCGGAATAATAACTGTATAAAAGAGGGATGCTTGATATTTATAAACCCTCTTGATAATTTTTTTAAAATATGATATTATGGGTAATGTGGTAAAAGGGATGTGAAGGGGAGTGGTAAAATGTCTAAAAAAACATCGAGAAATACAAAGGGTAAAATAATTGTTGCGGCGTGGAAACTTTTTTATGAGCAAGGCTATGATGACACAACAATCGAAGAAATTATCGAAGAATCAGGCACATCGAAGGGGTCATTTTATCATTATTTTGCCGGAAAAGACGCTCTTTTGTCATCACTTTCCTATATGTTTGATGAGAAATACGAGGAATTGACAGAACTTTTAGATGAAAATACCACGGCTTTTGATAAACTTTTATTTTTAAATAAAGAGCTTTTCATTATGGTTGAAAATAGCATTTCCCTTGACCTATTGGCTAAACTTTTATCTTCCCAGCTTGTGACGAAGGGTGAAAAGCATCTTTTAGACCATAATAGAACTTATTATAGATTGTTGAGGAAAATCATATCAGACGGACAACAAAGAGGTGAATTTACTCAGGAAAAATCTGTAAATGACATGGTAAGAATTTATGCCTTGAGCGAAAGAGCACTCTTATATGACTGGTGTCTTTCAGAGGGGAATTATTCCCTGAGCCGATACTCTGCAGAACTTTTGCCGGTGTTTTTATCGAGTTTGAAAAAATAAACAAATTTAGTTTGAAAAATAGTCTAATAAGAAATAGCATGAAATTTGGGGAAAACTGCACATATATTAAACGAAGTACAGAATTTATTCTGTACTTCGTTCTGTATTGCATTCTATAAAAAAATATGGTATAATAAAAAAAGTTTAATTTTAGGAGGAAGAAAAAATGAACATGGAAATCGTAGCGTTTGTACTATACTTTGTAGTAGTACTAGCAATTGGAATTTACTTTTTTGTAAAATCCAAAAGTGCCGGAGAGAAGGAATATTTCTTGGGCGGCAGAGCAATGGGGCCTTGGGTTACGGCACTATCTGCACAAGCCTCTGATATGAGTGCGTGGCTTTTGATGGGTCTTCCGGGAAGCATCCTTGCTTTTGGGTTTGGTCAGGCGTGGATTGGTATCGGTCTTGCATTGGGTACTGCACTTAACTGGATATTTGTAGCAAAAAGACTAAGACGGTTTTCTTCTGCAGCAAATGACTCAATTACAGTTCCACAGTATTTATCAAACAGATTTGCATCAAAGAGTCCTGTATTGCAGATTGCATCGGCTATAATCTTTTTGGTATTCTTTACAGTTTACGTTGCATCAAGCTTTGTTGCCGGAACATCGGTATTTACGACAGTATTTGAAGGACTTTCTGAGCAGACAGCGATGATTATTTTTGCGGCAATTATTCTTCTTTATACCTTCCTTGGCGGATTTAAGGCTGTTTGCTGGACCGACTTTTTCCAAGGGCTGCTTATGCTCATAGCACTTATGGCTGTGCCGATTGTTGTATGCCTTTTTGTTGATTTGGATAAGGCTGCACTAACAGAGGTATATTCTTATGTAGATAAAGGCGAGGTAGTAAAATGTGCATTTACATCTAACTTCTTCTCGGCTGACTGGAAGGAAATTGTATCAGGTCTTGCATGGGGGTTAGGTTACTTTGGTATGCCGCATATTCTTGTAAGATTTATGTCTATAAAGGACTCAAAAATGGTAAAAAAGAGTGCAACTATTGCTATTATCTGGGTTGTAATTGCCTTGGTATCGGTTATAGCGATGGCATATTTCGGAAGAATGATGGTAGGTGAGGAGCTGCTTTCTGAGGGTAATCAAAAGCTTGTATTTATAAAGCTTGCAAGAATGTTATTCCCGGGCTTTATTGCGGGTCTTCTGATGGCAGCTATTATTGCGGCGTCTATGTCTACTGCTGATTCTCAGCTTCTTGTCGCGTCATCATCTTTTACAAGCGATATTTATAAGCCTGTATTCAGAAAGAATGCATCTGAAAAGGAAGTTTTATGGGTTGGAAGAATTATCGTTTTAATCGTTGCAATCGTTGCATATTTCATTGCAAGTAGTAAAGGCAGCGGTGCTCAGGCCATAATGGATATGGTTGAGAATGCGTGGGCAGGCTTTGGCTCAGCGTTCGGACCTGTAATAATTTTATCACTTTTCTGGAAGAGATTTACATATAAAGGTGCGGTTGCCGGTGTTATCGGTGGTGCGGTTGTAGATATATTGTGGTTATTATTCTTAAGCCATACCGGAATCTACGAAATCATACCAGGGTTTATCGTGAGTGCAATTCTTGCGGTAGTGGTTACACTCTTAGACAAGAAACCGTCTGAGGAAGTATGTAAAATATTCGAAGAGGCAACTAAATAATAGCCAAAAAAGGAATGTCAAAAGACATTCCTTTTTTATACCGGCGAAATAAATATCCCAAGGTTTGGTGGGAACATTGTAAAAACCAAAAAAGCGAGGAAAAATATGACCAAAAGAGTTAAAAGTAAAGTTCTATATTTTTCCACCCTTTGGGATAGGGTCAGGTTATAAACCGAAATGAAGGCTATAATTACACTAACGTAAAAGGTGGAAATATCAAGAAATGTCAGGTTAAAACCGAGAATTCCAGAGTAAGTGTAGAATATAATGGGGATTAAAACAGTTCCTGAAAATACCCCGAAAAAAAGAGCCGATGTTACCGAAGGGTATTGTGGTTTTAAGGATTTATTCATAAAATAAGAGTAGATTATCATGGGGAAAAAGAAAAGTTTCATATGCTCCCATGTGGATTCGTTTGTTGAGAAAAAAAGACCGATAAACGGGTTTTCGCCACTCCATTGGTAGATAAAATGCCCCAATGTTCCAAGGATTGATACTAAAATTATCCCCCAAATTATATAAGATTTTAAACCTTTCATAATTATCACCCAATATAAGGATATGAAGTATTTTTTTAAATATTCCGGTATTGACAACATAGTTTTGGTGGGGTATAATGTCACTATAAATGTAAAAAAGGAAGTGTTTTGATGAACAAGGTAGAATGGCTTAAAAATGCGGTGTTTTATAACATTTATCCGCAGTCTTTTTATGATACAAACGGCGACGGAATAGGTGATTTAAAAGGTGTTATAAAAAAATTAGACTACATAAAAGATATGGGGTACGACGCTATTTGGTTAAATCCTTTTTATGAATCTCCTTTTAAGGATGCAGGCTATGACGTGACCGATTTTTATAAGGTGGCTCCCCGTTACGGTACCAATGCCGATTTTGAGGAGCTATGCAGGGAAGCACATAAATTGGGTATAAAGGTATGTGTTGACCTTGTTGCAGGACATACTTCCACCGAGTGCGAATGGTTCAAGATGTCGCAAAAAGAGGAGAAAAACGAATATACAAACAGATACATCTGGACTGACGACTGGGGAAATACCGGAAAAGGTACATTCATTTCAGGTTTTGGCGACAGAAACGGTTGTTTTATGAAAAATTTCTTCTACTGCCAACCTGCATTGAACTATGGATTTAAAAATATCGATGAACCGTCGTGGCAGCTGCCTATGGACCACCCCGATTGCCGCAGCACTAAGATGGCACTTATTGATGTTATGGAATATTGGCTGGGACTTGGCTGTGACGGATTCCGGGTAGATATGGCGGCATCGGTTGTAAAGAACGACCCCGATGGTGAGGGAATAGTAGAATTCTGGACAGAAATCCGAGAGATGTTTGATGAAAAGTACCCGGAATGTGTATTGATTTCTGAATGGTCACATCCTTCGGTGGCAATCAAGGCAGGATTTCATATAGACTTCTTAATTCATGCGTGCTTCCCGTCATATACAAAACTCTTCCGTGCCGAAAAAGGAAGAAATGTTAGAAATAACTTTTTAGGTCACAGCTTTTTCAACCAAGACGGACAAGGTGACATTGAAGAATTTTTGTTTGATTATTTAAGAGAATACGAGGCTACCAAGGGTAAGGGTTATATCTCAATGCCAACAGGTAACCACGATTTTCCAAGAATAAGCTATAGAAGAACAAAAGAGGATTTAGAGGTCTGCTATGCCTTCTTATTTACTATGCCGGGCGTTCCTTTTGTATATTATGGTGATGAAATCGGCATGAAGTATAATGATACGGTTCCGTCAAAAGAAGGCGGCTATAACCGGACAGGTGCTAGAACTCCTATGCAATGGGATAGTAGTAAAAACCTTGGTTTTTCAACGGCTGAGAGTGATAAGCTATATCTTCCGGTAGATAAAGATATAGATGCACCTACAGTTGAAGCACAGTTAAAAGATGAGAATTCACTTTTAAATATCACCAAAAAGCTTATAAAATTGAGAAAAGCCCATAAGGCACTTTCTGCCGACGGTGAAGTGGAATTTTTAAACAGAGAAAACAGGGGTTATCCTTTGGTAATTAAGAGAAGCCTTGAAGATGAGGAAATAATTGTTGCAATAAATCCGACAGATAAAGTGCAGGAATACACATTTAATTCTGAGATCTCATTTGATGTTTTAATGGAAAATTCAAAGGCAGAGTATAAAGATAAAAAGATTACACTAAAGCCGCTTAGCTATTCAATTTTAAAGTTAAAGTGAGGAGAAAAATATGAGCCTGGAATGGAACGGATTTAAATTAGAAGAATTTACATTTTCAGAACGTTTAGCTCGGGTTGTATACCCAAACGGGAATTTTAACGGGAAAATCATGGTTAAAACTGAGTATTGGGATGCATTTCCAAACTTTGAAATAGAAATGGTAAAAAGAGGCTACGCCCTTATAAATATTGAGCACCAAACCCGTTGGGCACCTGACAATGAAACAGAAATTATGGCAGACTTTATTAAGTTTATGCAGAAAAAACTGGGGGCTGACGAAAAGTGTGTGCTTGTTGGCATGAGCTGTGGCGGACTTCAGGCGGCACGGCTTGGACAAATGCACCCGGAGCTGGTGTCGGCGATATATCTTGATGCACCGGTTTTAAATATTTTGAGTATGGCAGGACTTGGGGACTGTGATTGTAGTGACGAGTTCTGGCGTGAACTTGTTTGTACATATGGGTTTTCAAAGTCTACAGTGATAAATTTCAGAAATAGCCCGATAGACCATATGCAGGTTCTAATCGACAATGATATTCCGATTATTATGCTTTACGGAAACAACGATTCGGTGGTTGTATATACTGAAAACGGTAAGGTTTTAGAGGACTTTTATAAAGAAAAGGGCGGTAAAATCAAGGTTATATGTAAGACTATGTGCGGACATCACCCCCATGGGCTTTCTGACCCTGCCCCTATTATTGAATTTATAGAAAAGTTCGGAAAATAAGCAGAAGGGAAATAATATGGACGATAAAAAGATTATTGGCGAAAACATAAGAAGATTAAGAAAAGAGCACGGAATGACTCAAGATTTGCTTGCTAAAGCTATAGGGATATCGGTTGCGACTTTGTCATCCTATGAAACTGGGAAGACTGCTTCACCAGTCGCAGTGTTGAGAAAAATGGCATTGACTTTCGGGACAACGGTTGATGAACTTTTGGGACCTCAACCAGATGCAGAAGATACTTTCGACTATGTGGATTGAGCCGGGTGAAAACTAAATATAAGGATAGACTCTTTTTCGGATATAGGAAAAGAGTCTATTTTTCGATATTTTTTTTAAAACCTCTTGATTTTTGGAATATGTGTGATATAATATATGATGTAGTGTTGTAGTATGGTAAATCCAAGGTAAAAATTTTAGTAGAATGGAAGGATGGTAAAAATGGAAAATTTACAACAAACACAGAGTATAACTATGATTGCACTTGCAATTTTTGCACTTGCGATGATAGTTATTGGTTTTTTTAGTGCAAAAAGAGCGAAAACTTTAGATGGTTTCTTGCTCGGGGGCAGAAAAATCGGGGCATGGGTTTCGGCCTTTGCTTATGGTACATCGTATTTTTCTGCGGTAGTATTTATCGGCTATGCAGGTCAGCATGGCTGGAACATTGGTATAGGTTCTATGTGGATTGGTATAGGAAACGCTGTGCTCGGATGCCTTTTGGCGTGGCTTTTACTTGCAAAGCGTACCCGTACAATGACTCATGCTTTAGGCATTAAGACTATGCCGGAGTTTTTTGAAGGACGATTCAAATCCACCTGGATGAAGATTGTGGCAGCAGTTATTATCTTCGTATTTTTAGTTCCATATAGTGCTGCAGTTTATAAAGGTCTTGGCTCGATGTTCACTACAATCTTCCCGGATGTTTCGGTTAACACATGGATGATGGTAATTGCAATCCTGACCGCAATTTATTTGGTGCTTGGTGGATATGTTGCAACTGCCTACACCGATTTTGTACAGGGTATAATTATGATTGTGGGCGTGGTTGCTATGGTTATAGCAGTTGCCTCAAATCCTAACGTTGGCGGATTTGCAAATTTAATGGAAAACCTAAAGGCAATCCCGGATAACGGCGACGGAATAACCGGTGCTCAGATTTCCGATATCTTTGGCGGAAGCAGTTGGAAATTCTTATGTACTAACATATTACTTACCTCTTTTGGAACATGGGGTCTTCCGCAGATGGTAAGCAAATACTATGCAATAAAAGACGACCACTCAATTAAGACTGCAACGATTGTATCTACCGTATTTGCATTGATAATCGGATGCGGTGCGTATTTTACCGGCTCACTTTCAAGACTGGTTCTTGGAAATAAGCTACCTGAGGGCGGAGTTGATGCAGTAATTCCTACAACACTTTTAACTGCATTGGGAGATGCAAACGTTGTTACAACAATTATTTTGGCAGTAATTTTAATACTATTACTCTCTGCGTCAATGTCAACACTATCATCGGTTGTATTGACATCTGCGTCGGCAATTTCTGTTGACCTTGTGCCGACCGTAAAGAAAAATTATAACGAAAAGAATACAATGTTACTTACTCGAATTCTATGCTTTGTGTTCGTAATATTGTCATACATATTTGCAACTTTAAATATCTCGATTATAGTAAATATTATGTCCTTTAGCTGGGGCGTAGTATCGGGTTGTTTTATTGGCCCATACGTTTGGGGCATCTATTCAAAGAAGGTTACAAAGGCCGGTGCATGGTCGGGTATGGTTGCAGGATTTTTAGTAATATTCGTTACAACCGTAATTCTTACTGTAAATGCAATGGGTGGCGGAATATCGGTTATGGATGCAATTAAGGTTGCATCAAAGACAGCTCCTGAGATGGGTGTTTCGGCAATGGCAGTATCCTTGATTGTTGTGCCGGTTGTAAGTAAATTTACAAAGAAAATGAAGGAAGAAGAATTAGAAGAAATATTTAAGAAATAGAAAGAGGAAAGCTATGATTATTACCGATTTGTTAGAGCGAAATGCCAGGGATATCCCCGAAAATATCGCTTTAGTAGAAATTGCCCCACATCAGATGGAGGCGGCAAAGATTACATGGAAGGAATATGCCCTGATTCAGCCAAATCCGGAAGAAAGTGGAAGGCAGGAGATTACATGGAAGGAGTTTGATGAAAAGTCCAATAGATTTGCAAATCTGCTTTTAAGCCGTGGAATCCATAAAGGTGATAAGGTAGCAATACTTCTTATGAACTGCCTTGAGTGGCTGCCAATATACTTTGGTATATTAAAGGCGGGAGCTTTGGCAGTACCACTAAACTACAGATACACTGCAGGCGAGATTAAATATTGCCTTGACCTATCCGATTCAGATGCTTTAGTATTCGGCCCTGAATTTATAGGAAGAATCGAAGAAATTTCAGATAGAATCCCAAAAGTCAAGCAGGTCTTTTATGTAGGAGACAGCTGTCCGACTTTTGCGGAAAGTTATAATAAACTTGTTACATACTGTCATGGAAACTCACCAAAGATTGAACTCACCGAAGACGACGATGCGGCAATTTATTTCTCATCGGGTACAACGGGTTTCCCAAAGGCGATTTTACATGACCACAGAAGTCTTCTGCACTCATGCAAAGTTGAGCAAAACCACCATGGCCAGACTAAGGACGACACCTTCCTTTGCATACCACCCCTATATCACACAGGTGCAAAGATGCATTGGTTTGGAAGCCTTATCTCGGGCGGCAAGGCTGTGCTGTTAAAAGGCATTAAGCCACAATGGATAATCCAGGCGGCAGCAGAAGAACAATGTACAATCGTTTGGTTATTGGTGCCATGGGCACAGGATATTTTAGATGCCATAGACCGAGGCGATATCAAGCTTGAAAACTATGATTTATCTAAATGGAGATTGATGCACATTGGTGCTCAACCTGTACCACCAAGTCTTATAAAGAGATGGAAAAAGGTATTCCCAAACCATAGTTATGATACAAATTATGGACTTAGCGAATCGATAGGCCCCGGATGTGTTCACCTAGGGGTTGAAAACATCCATAAGGTGGGTGCTATCGGAAAAGCAGGATTTGGTTGGAAAGTTAAGATTGTTGATGAAAATGGAGACATTGTTAAACGCGGCGAAGTAGGCGAGTTGGCAGTTTATGGCCCTGGTGTTATGAAGTGCTACTATAACGATACAAAATCCACAGCCGAAGTCTTAAAAGACGGTTGGTTATTCACCGGTGATATGGCGGAGGAAGACGAAGACGGATTTATCTATCTTGTTGACCGTAAAAAAGACGTTATTATCTCGGGTGGTGAGAACCTTTATCCCGTGCAGATTGAGGACTTTATAAGAAAGCATGATTCTGTAAAGGACGTTGCTGTAATTGGTCTTCCGGATGAGAGATTAGGTGAGATCGCGGCGGCAATTATTGAGGTGAAGGAAGGCTTCAGCATGACTGAAGACGAGGTAAATGATTTCTGCAAGGATATGCCGAAATATAAACGACCGAGAAAGATTATATTTGCCGAAATCCCAAGAAATCCCACAGGTAAGATTGAAAAACCGAAACTTCGTGAGATTTACTGCGGCGAGAGTCTTGTTGCGGCACAGATTAAGAACTAAACTTTTTAAGAGAGGTAGTAAATATATGAAAAAACTAATGCTTGGTAACGAAGCGGTAGCAAGAGGTGCATATGAGGCGGGAGTAACAGTTGTAGCTTCATACCCCGGAACTCCCAGTACCGAAATTACCGAAAATATCGCAAAATATGATGAAATATACTCAGAATGGTCGCCTAACGAAAAGGTTGCCGGCGAGGTCGCAATCGGTGCGGCAATCGGTGGTGCAAGAAGTATGACCTGTATGAAGCACGTAGGTTTAAATGTTGTTGCAGACCCACTATTTACCGCAAGTTATACCGGTGTAAACGGAGGACTTGTATTTTGTGTTGCCGACGACCCGGGTATGCACTCATCACAAAATGAGCAGGATTCACGTCACTACGCAAAGGCTTCAAAGATTATGATGTTAGAGCCGTCGGATAGCCGTGAATGTAAAGAATTTACCAAGCTTGCATATTTTTTGAGCGAAAAGTTCGATACACCTGTCTTGTTAAGATTATCAACAAGAGTATCTCACTCACAGGGTTTGGTTGAAGAAGAACCAAGAACCGAGGTTGAATTAAAGGAATACGAGAAAAATATCGGAAAATTCGTTATGATGCCGGGTAACGCAAAAAAGCGTCACGTTGTTGTAGAAGACCGCACAAAGGCAATTATAGAATATGCAGAAACTGCCGAAATCAATAAGGTTGAAATAAATTCCGAAAAAATCGGTGTAATAACATCGGGAATCTCTTATATGTACGCAAAAGAAGCTTTGGGGGATAGAGTAAGTTATCTAAAGCTTGGTATGGCGTACCCGATGCCCGAAAAGTTAATTCTTGATTTTTGTAAAAAACACGATAAAGTTTATGTAATCGAAGAATTAGACCCATTCATTGAAGAACACTGTAAGGTAATCGGTGCTGACGTAATCGGAAAAGAAGTGTTTACACTTTTGGGCGAATACACACCGTCCATGATTAAAAAGGCAATCTTTAACGAAGACAAGGCTGAATTTGAAAAAATTACAGAAGAAATTCCGGTAAGACCACCTGTAATGTGTGCAGGTTGTCCTCATAGAGGTACATTCTATGTTCTAAAGAAGTTAGGGCTTGTAGTCTCGGGCGATATCGGATGCTATACTTTGGGTGCTGTCGCCCCGCTGGCGAGCGTTGACACCACCGTTTGTATGGGTGCCAGTGTCAGCGGTGCTATGGGTATGGCAAAGGCAAGAGGCAAGGAATTTAATAAAAAGCTTGTTGCAGTAATTGGTGACTCCACCTTTATGCACTCGGGTATCACAGGCCTTGTTGATATAGTTTACAATAAGGGAAATAACACAGTTATTATCCTTGATAACTCAATTACCGGTATGACAGGACATCAGGATAATCCGACAACAGGCTACACAATAAAGAAAGAGCCTACGAAACAGGTTAATTTAATTGCTCTTGCAAAGGCAATAGGCGTTGAGAGAATTGTGGTTGCTGACCCATTTGACCTGAAAAACTTTGAAAAGGTAGTAAAAGAAGAGGTTGAAGCAGAAGAACCGTCGGTAATTATTGCACAAAGACCGTGTGCTCTGTTAAAGACGGTAAAATATACAGGTCACTGCAAGATTACAGATAAATGTCGCAACTGTAAGATGTGTATGAAGCTTGGTTGCCCTGCAATCTCGCAAAAAGACGGTCATATTAGAATTGATACAACCCAGTGTAACGGATGTGGACTATGCATAAATGTTTGTCCGTTCGGGGCGATTGAAAAGGAGGACTAAGAGATGTCAAAAAATATCATGATAGTCGGAGTGGGCGGTCAAGGTACTCTTTTAGCCAGCCGAATTTTAGGAAACGTTGTAGTAAACGAAGGTTACGATGTAAAGTTATCTGAGGTTCATGGAATGAGCCAGAGAGGCGGAAGCGTTGTTACATATGTAAAGTATGGTGATGTGGTATATTCACCAATTATTGACGAGGGTGAGGCTGATATCATCCTCGCATTCGAAAGCCTTGAGGCATATAGAGCATTGCCTTACCTTAAAAAGGGCGGTATTATGATTGCAAACACTCAGGAAACCGACCCGATGCCGGTAATTACCGGTGCCATGGAATATCCCGAGGATATTCACGGAAGACTTGCTAAAGTAATCAACCTAAAGAGTGTTGATGCTCTTGCCTTAGCCAAAGAGGCAGGAAATATCAAGGCAGTAAACGTTGTTTTAATCGGTGTTATGGCGAAGAATACCGAAATCCCTTACGAAAAGTGGATTGAAACTATAAAAACAACCGTGCCCGAAAAGTTTTTGGAAGTTAATTTGAAGGCATTTGACCTCGGATATAATTTATAATTAAGGAGATGACCAAAAATGGCGATTTATCAACCGGAATTAGAGTGTATGAGTCGTGAAGAAATCAGAAAACGTCAAACCGAAGGACTTATCTGGCAGGTTAAGCGTTGCTATGAAAACGTTAAAGTTTTTAAAGAGAGAATGGATGCACTTGGCATAACTCCCGATGACATCAAAACATTGGAAGATATTCAAAAGTTGCCATTTACCTATAAAAAGGATTTAAGAGATTATTATCCCTTTGAGCTTTTTGCATCACCTATGAAGGATATCGTAAGAATCCATGCATCATCAGGAACGACCGGCAGACAGATTGTTGCAGGCTACACTCAAAACGACCTTGATAACTGGGCGGATTTGATGGCAAGACAGCTTGTTGCCACAGGCGCCGACAAAGAATCAAGAGTTCAGGTTTCCTATGGCTACGGCTTATTTACAGGTGGCCTTGGTGCACATGGCGGTTCTGAGAGAATCGGTGCTGTTACAATCCCAACATCTTCAGGTAATACCGAGCGTCAAATCAGACTTATGGTTGAGCTTGGTGCAACCCATCTTTGCTGTACACCGTCTTATGCAATGTTCTTGGCAGAAACCATAAACGAAATGGGATTAAAGGATCAACTGAGCCTAAAAGCCGGAATATTCGGTGCAGAACCATGGACCGAGGATATGAGAAGAAAGATTGAAGATGGTCTAAACATTAAGGCATATGATGTATATGGCTTAACTGAGATTATGGGCCCAGGTGTTTCGTATGAATGTTCAGAGCAGAGCGGTATGCACGTAAACGAGGATATGTTTATTGCAGAAATCATTGACCCTGAAACCGGTGAAGTGTTGCCGGAAGGCTCGTTTGGTGAGCTTGTATTTACCACAATCACCAAAGAAGGTATGCCGATGATTCGTTATAGAACCCGTGACCTTTGCTCGCTAAACTATGAAAAGTGTAAGTGCGGAAGAACATTTGTCAGAATGAATAAGCCTGCCGGCAGAAGTGATGATATGCTAATTATCCGAGGTGTTAATGTATTCCCATCACAGATTGAAGAAGTGCTTTTAAAAGTTGGCGGCGATGTAACACCAAACTACCAGATTATCGTTGACCGTGTAAACAACACAGACACATTAGATGTTCAGGTGGAAATGAGTGAGGCATTGTTCTCAGATGACGTTAAGTCTATTGAAAAGGTAGAAAAAGAAATCACAAATAAACTCAGAAGCGTATTGGGAATCGGGGCGAAGGTAAGTCTTGTTAACCCAAAGACCATTGCCCGAAGCGAAGGTAAGGCAAAAAGAGTTATTGATAACAGAAAACTTCACTAAAAGGAGGAACGAGTTATGTTAGTAAAACAAATTTCAGTTTTTGTGGAGAATAAACCGGGAAAAATTGCAGATATCCTGAAGATTTTAGGTGATAATAATATTGACATCGGTGCATTGGCACTTGCCGATACAACCGATTTCGGAATCTTAAGAATGATTGTAAATGATGCGGATAAGACTAAAAAAGTTCTAAGAGACGAAGGATTTGTTGTTAAAACTACCGATCTTATTGCCGTATCAATGGAGGATAGAGCAGGCGGTCTTGCGGAGGTTTTAGACGTTGTAAAAGGCGGCGACAATACCATCGAGTATATGTACGCATTTTCAACCCGAGAAGCCCAAAGTGCTATGGCAGTTTTGAAGGTAAGTAACCCCGAAATGGCATTGGATGCGTTGAAAAACGCAGGAGTTAAGATTGCAAATAAACTTGCAATTTTTGGTTAATATAGTTAATAAAAAGGACTGTTTAAACAGTCCTTTTTTATTATTGGTGCCTTTAGGCGTGGAAATAAACCCCCAGTTCTACTGGGGGAGGATAAAAAGCT
>JAZULN010000110.1:0-19689 GCA_045603125.1 Clostridia bacterium
CAAAGCAAGGTGGTGTAAATAAGTTAAACATCAAATATGCAAGGGCTGCAATCTTTGTGATTGCAAATACTGCCTGAACCTCTGCTCCGGCACCTTCCATCATAACAAGTTCTTCTGTATCAATAAGATTTTCAAGTCCTACAAAGCAAACTGCAAGGGTTCCAACAACATTTTCCTTTGCAATAAATCCTGTAACCGCCGCTGCTGCAAGCTGCCAGCTAAGCACACCGACAATCGGAACAAGAATGTATGCAAAAGGACCTGCAATCGATGCAAGAATCGACTGATCTGCTGATTCTGCAACCTGTAAGCTCCAAGTAAAGGTCTGCATAAGCTGTACTGCCATGTTACAAAGAAGAATGATTGTTGCTGCTTTTACTATGTATGACCAGCCACGGCTGCACATTGATTTAAACGCTCCCCAAAGCGATGGAGCTTTATATTCAGGAAGCTCGATAATAAAGAAGGATTTTCTTGCTTTATAGCCGGTAATTCTATTTATAAGCAAAGCACCTAGAAAAATCAAAACAATACCTGATAAGTACATAACTGTACTAACCCAACCGGCACCATCGAAAAATGCTCCTGCAAAAAGTGCGATTACAGGGATTTTTGCACCGCAAGGCATAAATGGTGCGAGCATTGCTGTTGCTCTTCTCTCACGCTCATTTTTTATGGTTCTGCTTGCCATAACACCCGGCACTGCACAACCGATTGTTATAACAAATGGGATAACAGACTTTCCCGATAATCCAACCTTTTTAAAGATAGGATCAAGTACAACTGCAACTCTTGACATATATCCGCAATCTTCCAAAAGTGCAATCAGGAAATACATTACCATAACAAGTGGCAAGAAACCAACAACGGCAACAACTCCACCAATAACACCGTCAACTAAGATTGCTGACAAAAGCGGATTTGCATCGCCAAGAAGTTCGCCAACCCAAGTTTGGAATGTTTCGAGCCACCCAACAAGTAAGTCTGCGACAGGAGTACCTACCCAAACCTGAGAAATCTGGAAAACAAGGAACATTACAACGGCAAAAATCGGAATACCGAGCCATTTATTTGTAAGTATAGCATCGATTTTATCTCCGAAGTTCTTATCTTTAGTAAGAACCTTACGGGTTTCAACATCTTTTACGATTTTATTTACAAATTCAAAACGTTTGCGGTCAGCCACCTCTACCGCCTTTTTATTGGTAAGGTCAACATCGCCTTGTGAATAGACCGTCTTTTGTCGAGTTCCCGCCTGTGCCACCGCCGCTTCTATAACCTTCTGTAAGCCGTCTGATGAAATCGAAACAGTTTCGATAACAGGGCAAGCAAGCTTTTCAGAAAGCTTTTGGGCATCAATCTTTGTTTCCTTCTTTTCATTGATGTCACTTTTATTTAAAGCTACAACAACAGGAATGCCCATTTCTAAAAGCTGAGTAGTAAAGAACAGAGAACGGCTAAGATTGGTAGCATCTACGATATTTATAATAACATCGGGATTTTCTTTCTTCACATATGAGCTTGTGATACTTTCTTCAGATGTAAATGGTGACATCGAATAAGCACCGGGCAAATCCACGGCGATAAGTTCTTCGACTCCTTTATAATAAGACTTTTTGATCGGATGTTCTTTTTTATCAACAGTAACACCTGCCCAGTTACCAACCTTCTCGTTAGAGCCGGTCAGGGCATTATACATAGTTGTTTTACCCGAATTCGGGTTTCCTGTCAAGGCAATTCTCACGATTTTTCCTCCCTATTTAAATCCTTTGGATTAGTTTATATATTGAAGTTAGCCACAGCTAACTAACAATCAAAAAAATAAGATTTGAAAGAAGCTATATCAAACAATTATAGCTTCTGCCAACTGATTATCAATGCTATATCTTGCATCTTTGATTGAAACGGTGCATCCGCCTTTTCTAAAAGCAATAACTGTAATTGCCTCCCCTGAATAGCAGCCAAGGGAGAATAGGAACGAGTTTAGTTCCTCATCATCGGTTTCAATCTTCTTTATTATATATTCCTGTCCTTCATTTACTTCAAGTAAAGTCATCATTATCACCCATTAACTATATATAATCTGTTAAACAGATATTATTCTATATATTTTAGTTAGCCTTTGCTAACTCACCTACGTTAGTTTAACACAGAAAACTATATTTGTCAATAGTTTTTTGCTAAATTTTTCTTTTTTTGATATAAAACTATATTATTTCATCACGTTTTTCTTTATCTTACCTTTGCAACAAGTATTGTAATATTATCCCTTCCACCATTTAAAAGTGCCTTCTCCTTTAAAGCCTCTCCAATCTTTGATGGAGCTTTAAGTTCAGTAATAATCCTGCAGATTTCCTCATCCGCTACCATATCAGTGAGCCCATCACTGCACAATAAAAATACATCACCCTTTTTCAAGAAAATTTCATCACTAAAATACGGGTCAATTAAAAGCTCGTCTTTAAATATTCCAAGATGCTGAGTAAGGGAATGTCGCAAACGGTGGGTTTCTGCTTCCTCCCTTGAAATCACGCCCATCCTAACCATCTGCATTGCCTCATTATGGTCTTGTGAAATTTGAAACAAAGCATTATCCCTAAAAAAATACGCTCTGCTATCACCCACATTACATGAAATAGCTTTTTTATCGTCAATATATAACATTACCAAAGTTGCACCGATACGTCTTCCGCCATTTTCCTTAATTTCGCTGCATATTTCGTCATTCGCCTTTTCTATTGTTTCAATCGCTGACTCTTTTACCTCGGAAATCTTAGCAGGAGACAGGTTTCGGACAGTTATCCACGACGCCATCTCACCCAAATCCTCTCCGCCCATCCCATCGGACACGGCATATAAAGCCTTATCGGCAGACTTTATATCTTCTTCAAAAGCTTCGTTTTCAGAAAAGTTCCATCTATATTTTCCATTGATATAATAATTGTCTTCGTTATTGGAGCGTACCCTTCCAACATGACAAAATACTGCTGATTCTATTTTCATTCTATCACCTTGTTTTAAGGGGATATAAAGTCACCGACTATATCGGAACTTTCATACCCCCTCGTTTTTAGATATTATCAAATCTCTTTGAACCCATAGAAACTGTATTTCTCTGGTCTTCAGCATAGGCCTTCATAGCCTGTGAATATGTATTCAAAGCACCAATGAAGTTAGTTAAAGTTCCCTTAAACTGCTCGAATTTTGCTTCAAAAGCAGCTTGTGGGCCGCCTTGCATATAGTTGCCTGTTTCAACAACAAGATTTGATAGAGCTGTTAGTTCTGCCTGAAGGTTTCCGGAGATTCCATCAACTCTTGCGGCTGCACCCTCCAACGCTTCAATATCAACACCAATAGCCATAATTATTTCCTCCTTTTTAAATTTATTTACAAATGCCAAAAGGCATAATTGCACAAGTTTAAACTGTCCCAAGTTTTAGAATTTAGCAATTTGTCTCGGTTTAAAATGCACCTCCGCCACCGCCTCCGCCGCCACCGCCGCCAACAGAAGCATAGGTTACCCCCGATTGCTGAATTTTCAGGATATCAGGGTCCATAGCCTTTAATTCATCATATTTTACTTTAAGCTCATCATACCAACTACTGCCTTCTGCGATAGTCATCATATGTTCATATTCCTGCATTTTTGAAACTCTTAAAATTTCAAAAAGTTTATCCGCTCTTTCCACGTCTTCCGCAGTTGCTATCCCCGATTTTATCATATCAATATGATGTTCATAGGCATAAACCAAGTTTTGGTTATAGGTTTGCATTCCCCATAAAGCTTCCATTGCAGCTATCTCATCACCCGCAACATCTGTTGCAGTATTTCCAACAAAACCAAAGACAGTATCCATTGAGTACATTACCTTTTCTATCCCCGGCACATGATTAATAAGGTCAAGTATTTCCCCTTCAATTTTATCATAGCCGGCATCAAGAATCTGGTCAAAATAATATTTTTCTTCGTCTAAATAAAGTTCTTTTATTTCTGCAATTTTATTTGTAATCATTGTGTCAGAAAACCCTGCTAGTTCTAGGGATTCTGCCATAGTGTCAAGCCATTCTATCTGTTGGGTATGGTTAGATAAACTGTGGTAGAGAAGATTCATAAAGAAATCCACGCCCTCTGACAGGTCACCGGCAAAGCCTATGCCCGACGAAAGGTCTTCTAAAAATTCGTCAAATTTATAAATTTTAGACCCGAAAATCTGGAATAATTCCTCTCCGCCATCTATCTTACCAAGTACTTTCCTTATCTCCGCCAAGACATCGGTTAATTCTTCTTCGGTAAAGGTGCCCGATGCCCCATTTAAAATTCTTTTCAATTTGTCCATGAGTTTTTCAAGCTCTTCACCCCCCAAAGATTCCCAGTCAATTATCTGAACGCTCTCTGCATCCAATTCCTGATAACCCGGTATGCCCTTCATAAGGCCATAAAGAGAATTTTCAAGCATTTTTTCATAATACTTATCCATATCCCCGCCTAAGTAAGAAACAATATATTTTTTATAGTCGGAGAAATAAGATATTCCCGTCATGGTTTCTATAGTTTGCCATCTTAAGGAGCCTTGAAAAGACGGTAAATCATTAAAATATTCGCTGAAACTATATTGATTACCGTAATAAAGGGCAACCGAATTATTATATATATCGCTCATTCCGGCAGCAGTTAAAGTTCCAAAAGTAGCATAAAGGCTTTCAACTCCACCCAGTGCCTCCACTTCTGATTCATTTTTCTGAACCATCTGTTCATATTCCTCACCGTAAAGTTCCAATGCACGAATGAGGTTATTTAGCTTTGCCATAGCCTCTTTATATTTTTGTTTGCCGCTTGATAGTTTTCCGCCGACATCCATAAAATCAATGGCTGAATTGACTTCCCATGTATTTAATTTTTCATTCCACCAATCCATATATTGGTTATATGCAGTTTTCATATCGGCAATAAGTTGATCATAGCCTTCCTTATTCCAATACGTACAGGGTGCTATCGAATTTTTATCCGCCACACTACCACCTCCTATTTCAAGGCAAGAACCAAAACCGACCCATCATAAATACCGCAATCAAAAAGTGATTCTTCCCCGGTCAGCAATTGATTATTGTAATAAAGTCCAATAGTCTTATTTTCCAATCGAATCCCATAAAAACTATTTCTTAAAGCAGATTTTAACGGATTAATCCAATCCTTTATTTTAACACTCGCCGGCAATTCAAAATCTGCAGATTGACTTTCATATGTAATTGTTAAAACTATAGTTTCAACCATTTTCCTTCTCCATTTCAAAAAATTTTACAATATGGTCTGCCAGTATTTCCTTTTTTTCGTCCTTTTTATCAACAAATTCTGCCATATCGGTTATTTTTTCATTTTTTCTGTCCCGAGTGATTAAAATGCCTTTATCAAGCTTTAAAATCTCATCCTTTAGCCACTCAAAGATAGGGCTTTTAGGCTCCTTTTTTATCACATATTTCTTTTCTTCACTCTTAACAGAATAAAATCCCAAAGGTGTTCTAAGATACTGAATATACCAATCATCATTTTTTAGCAAAATCGATGTAGCAGCTTTTCTAACAGGATAAATAAACCTTGCAAATTTTTTTTCTTGTTTTATTGTACCGTCAAAATCCAATTCTAAAAGGCCTCTCTCAATTAGTTTACCCCTACCCGCCAAAAAGGCATCGGTTCCGTTTTCCGCCTTAACCTCTAAAAGGTTATTGCCCTCATTTTCGAATAAAATCTTCAATGCATAAAATTCTGACAAATCAAAAACTAAAGTATCTATAATCTACCACTCCCAATTATCAATTTCATACCTGATATTATCTACAATTCCAAATTCTTCCCTTAGTTCAAACTCTTCGTCCATCAACGCCGAACGCTCTTCATTCCATTTGTCTACCGTAAGTTTTATGCCCTCTGTCATTTCATCAACAGCCTCATTCAGCATCTGTCTGATTTCTTTAATTTTATTCATAAAACTGGTTCGGTCTTCTCCCACCCAATCATCCTGAACATTCCACGCCTTACCTATAAGGGACCGATAATTTGCTTGAATTCCGTCATCCCACAAAAAGAACTTATAAAGGACGCTATGAGCATTAGAATGTGAATTATATTCTTCTAATTTTGCTACTATTCTCTCATACTCATCATAAGTTTTACCCATAAAAACACCCCCATTTCAAGCCTATATTTATTATTCTTTATCTCCCATTCTGACCAATAAAACAGGATTATTTTCTTTTACAAACACCGCCTCATTTTCTCTTAAGGCTTCGGGCACTTTATCATACCACGCGTATGTGTCAAGTGCCTTATGGTTTGCTATCGCACCACCGCATACAATCACTGCGTTTTCTCGCATAGTAGCAACCAGAATATCACCGTCGGCACGGCACATTGAAAGATTTTTTTCGCAATCGGCACCAATAACTGTAATGCCCAAGCCCTTTCCAAGACGTATAAATACCTCTAATCGAGATATAGTGCTTGCCTCACACCCCAAATAAAACTCCCTCACACCGTCTATAATAATTACCATTTCCTCAAATTTCTTTTGAGGATCTTCTTTCAGTTCTGCCTGCCTGTTTCTTAATGCATTTGCCAGAATTTCAATTATTTCATCCAGAGCTTTTGGCGTTTTTACAAGATTTATGTTTTTACCTACAACGTATGCATCACACGTTTTGCTACATAGCCAAACCTTACAGTCAAGTGTATTTAGTTGCTTTATAAACGAATTTAAAACTTCTTTTTTAACACCTTTTCCATCACTTATAAGAAGGCTCACATTTTCATCAAGTCCAAATGAAACTGCGCCTTTATTTTTTTCACAGCCCAGTATAACAGGCTCTCCGTCTAAACTTCCAAAAGGAATGGTTTCGGGAGGTTCATCCTTTCCGAGCATTGGGCGTTCACCCTGCCAAGTTTCGTCCATTTCTTTGGCAAGATTTCGAAGTTCCAAAACCCTCTTACTATCAGAAAGTGACTCATATGCAACAGCTGTCTGAAAAAGCAACGGATACGGTGAAGCCTTTTTAAGACCTCGGCCCATTGTCTCATTTTTTAATTTTGCGAAAATTCGAGAGAAGGGGGGCTGCGGTCTTGGGAGTGTTAACCCCTAGAGATAGTACCCCCCTACCCCAAAATATATATTTTTTTATCACTCATTCCATAATTATTATGGAATTGGTGATAATAGTTACTTTCACATCTTGGAGGAATATTTATACTCATTCTCGCTATCACCCCAAGTGAATAAGCTGTGCATTACTCATAATCCTTTGACGGAATGTTGATACTATATGATTATCAACATCCATATTCTCCCATTCAGACAACGGCCTGTTCGTTACAAATATAAAGTTTCTTGTTTCAGCTAAAAACATTATCGTTTTATAGAGATATACTAGATTTTGATCTGTTGGAGTTAAATAGAATAATTCATCAATAACAATTAAGTCACTGTGTAAAATTTTAGTCATCAGGGTTTTCTGCATCTTGTATGCCGCAATAAAATCTTCTTCTGCAAAATAGACTGCCCTTGTTCCATTTTGTATAGCATTTTTTGATATGTATGTTGCAAGTGAAGTTTTTCCGCTTCCAACATCACCAACAATAACTATATTTTGATTTGTGTCTTTAAAATCAATTTTTTCAATCTCTTTTAACTGCCACTTAAGTCCTTGTGATATTCTTGCATCATCATAATCCTTTTTAGGCAATCGTGATTCTTTTAGTAGGTTTGTAACCTTATTTTGTTTTCTAATATCAACTTCCTGTTTTAATATTCCATACAAATAATCAAGATTAGAAACCGTTTCATCATTGATATCTATTACACCTTTATACACATTCATAAGATTAAGCGTTTTTGCAAGCTCTTTTATTTCAGCTATGTCAGCCATTTGTTTCACCTTCCTTTATTTTAAGACTTCTTTTAAGATAGTGCTTATATGAACTATGACACAAATACTTTCTGGCTTTTTCTTCGCCATAACGATAGAGCAGATATGATGACAACTCCATCATAGTACACACATTAACATTTACACAATGAATCATACCAATATGTATTTCTTCATCTGAATAATACTTTTGCATTCTTCGAAGGCGGTCACACTGCGGATAAACATATCTTGGTTTTTGTTTGCGCATTAGTTCTAAAAATTTTAGCGCCGTTTTATCTTCATTGTAGTAAAGGTGCATTTCTTCTTCAATGGATATGACCTTAGTATCTTCTGCATATGAAACTACATTACCCGTACCGTCAGGTATTTTATGTTTACAAATTAAGTCATTTGTCAAGGCATGATAAATGAGAAGTGTTTTATCGTATTTTTCAACCCTAACTCTACTATCATCTGCAAATACCTTTTCAGGCAATTTATATATGTTATCCATATATGTTATTGCTGAATGGCGTGGAGTTAATACTACTATATCGTTGTTTTTCTTTTCGTACACCTTTATTAGTTTACCATATTCGCTTTTAAACATTTCCCGAGGAGTTCTTTTAGTATAAATATTAATCTGACCATTCCCTAAGTCATCCAGCCATTCTAAACATTCCATATCCAGTTTATCTATTCCGCAGTAGATTCTTCCATCTAAAAAATCGTGTTTGATATCATTAACTGACTTTTCAACTCTGCCTTTTGTTTGTGGGTCATGTTTTCTACAAAGGTAAATACTAAAGCCTGTTTCTTTTACATAATCCTCAAATTCTTTTACATAGATTATATCACCCATATTTTCAGAAACTACCATAATCCTATCCTGGTCATATACAAGCATTTGAGGTCTTCCTCCAAAATATTTAAAAGCATAATTATGAGCTTTTATAGTTTCAGAAGCATTAAATGGAACAGGTGAAAAATATGCAAATTTCATTCTGCTATATGATAACACCATCACAAAGAAATATACTCTTATATTATTTCCATACATGCTCTTCATAGTATATTGACCGAAATCTACTTGTCCTTCATATCCGGGATTTACCTCATCTCGAATAACCCCTTTTCGCTTGGGTTTTAAAAACCCTGTTTGTTCCCGTAATTTCTTAATATACCGATAAAATGTAGCAGGCGGAATGGAGAAATCTGTGAACTCATTCTTTAACCGTTTTAAGAGCAATGAGTTATTGATTTGCGGACATAGTTTAATCTGTTCAATCAAATATTGCCGATAATTATCCAGCACAAACTCATGTTGCTTTTCAAACTCAAAAAACTCATCATCAGATTTATTCCACCAATTATATGCTGTTTTATATGATAAACCAAGTTTTTCTGATGTTTTTAAGATAGATAAACCTATCTCTTTATATTCTTGTAATTTATCATATTTTTCTTTGGATATCATAATTTTAACCTCCTTAACTAATCATTAATTGTTTTAATGTCCCTATACACTCATACGCCTCACCTTCTTTCTATGATATTATATTATCACTCTATATATTTTTAATTGGCATTTGGAATATATCCAATCGTCAAAAACACATTAATAATAACTGTAAAATGCTTTTATCATATACAAAAAACACAGTGAATTTTTTTCACTGTGTTTTTCGAAATATTGCACATACGAGTAGCGGAGAAGGAGCGGTTCCTTCCGTATGTACAATATGTGATTTGGCATAACTATGAGATTCTATGTATTTTACTTATCAAGAAATGCAAGATACTTTCCCATTTGTTTCTGCACAAGCAATAAGCTAAAATCTGGCTTTAATTATTTACTCGCCAAGAATTCATCGTATTGCTTTTGAAGTTCGTCACGAACCTTTTCAATGCCTGCAGTCTTTAGTTTTCCGATGTATTCATCATACCATTCAGCAGGATCGTTTGTACCACATTCTCTCTTTGCCTTATATTCAGCCTGAATATTTGCAATTGCTGCAACTTCTGTTGTAAGGTTTTTCAAATCCGGAACGAAACCTAAAGCCGGAGACTTGATTGCTTCTTCGTTCATCTTTTCTGTTTGTTCCCAAACATCCAAAGGTTGACCTTCCATAACATAGGCATTAAATTGGTTACCCATTGCCCATGCCTTAGTAGCCATGCCTCCATATCCCGAACCTTCAACCAACTTAATTGTGCCGTCTTCGTTCTTTGTGTAGTGCTTTCCTTCAAATCCGAAGCAAAGTAGGTTATAAAGCTCCTTATTTGAGTTAATCATATATAAGAACTTGACTGCCTCTTCAGGGTGCTTTGTATTTGCACCAACAGATAACATTGTTGCAAGTGGGTTAGTTCTTCCCATGTATGGTTCGTGCATGAATGCATACTTCATTGGTTCGCCATATGTTTTTTTGTCTGTGATTTCCTGACCAGGCTTATATGTAGTTTCAAACCATGCCTGTTTTTTTCTATCGTCAGTTGTTTTAACCTGAGTTGCTTTTGTTGCTGCATCTTTTACTGTATAACCCTTCTTATACCACTCCCACAAAGTCTTAAACGATAATTGCATTTCAGGAGTTTCGTCTAAAATAACAAGTTCTCTTGAGCCGTCTTTTTTAAGTGCAACACCTGCGGAAATTAATTCATATAGGGTGCTTGCTCTTGGATCTTCATGGCTTAATTCAAGGTCAGGTCTCTTCGCTCTAACCTTTGCCTTTTCTTCTGTGATCTTATTTAAATATTTAGCATATGAATCGTAATCTGTTACGTTTAATGCTGCTTCTTCCATACCTTCAACGTCAATACCACATTCCTCTACTACTGATGAAAAGAATGCATAACATCTTGGGTTTGCATTAACCTGGATACATGGAATACCATAAACTCTGTTCTTAACTTTTGCAGAATCGATAAATGACTGATCGATTACATCGCTCATCTTTACAGTTTTACCATCCTTCATCTTTATATTATCAAGTAAATCTGTAATGTCATAAAGACCCTTCATCTGAACTGCATCCTGATATGGGTTTGCATAACCTGTCCATGCAACATCAAATGTGTCTTTTTCTGCCATCTTTAGCTTCATCTTTTCACCAATGGAAGCAGGGTCAAAGAACTCAAATGTTACCTTCATACCAAGTTCAGGTTCAAAAATCTTGTTCATTTCTGCCTGAACTTCATCAAAACCTTCCGGCTTTGCGCCCAAAAGAATAACTCTTAGTGTTTCTCCCTCGTTTAATCGCTCAAAAAGTTTACAACCTGTTAAGCCTACCGCTGCTGTTGACGAAATTGTCAACGCCAACAAAAATGAAATAATCTTTTTCATAAAAAGACCTCCTTAAAAAATTTTATTTATATTATCTCATGTCAACAAATACTTGTTGATCTTAGAGAGTAATATCTTTAATTATGTACAAGCATCAGGGTACTTCCCTGATATTTAATTACAGCAAATTTCTGTAACACATTTTTTGCCATTTTAACCTCTTGTTCGGAAATTTCTTCATCAAAATCACAGAATGCATTGCAATTTGATGCAAATATCTTTGGGCATCCGTTGTATTTATATCTTTCTGGCAATACTCGATATCCTTTATATGCAGGACAAACTGTTTAAATACAAATCCTTTAGATACTAATGGAATCAAGAACCTCAGTCAACGCTTTTGCCATAGATGCAAACCCGAAGTCTGTTGGGTGGCAATTATCTACAGTTCCTGAATCTTGACAAAGCTCGGTCAACGCTTTTCCGTCAATAAAATATACATTTTTATCTCCTGCTGAAACCGCATTTTTGTATGTGTTTTCTATTATGCTTCGCCTTATTTTTTCTTCTTCGGTTAGAAAATGTTTTGGGCGAGACATTATTATCACCGGCAAAAGAGGATTTTTTTCTCTAATTGCCTTAAACATTTTTTCATGTGTTTTCTCAAGATGTTCAACAGACGGAGCATTATAGTCATAATCATATACAAAAACCGACATATCCAAATTTTTAATATATTCAGCCATCTCATCTTCTGCTCTGGCATTACCCGAAAAGCCAAGATTTATATAATCGTAATCAAAAGTTCTCGAAACAATGGCCTGATAACTCATTCCCGGTCTTGATGCGCATCCTCCCTGTGTGATTGACGAACCGTAATATACAATTGGTTTTTTGTTTTTATACGGTTCAGCCTCCTCTAATGATGACCCATCCTTTAGCCCTATATACAACTCTTTAACATTCGAATATAAGGGGAAATTTATCGTTATTTGTCTTTGGATGCTTCCCCCAAATTCTATAACTCCTTCATACCCATTTTCTACCTCAAAAGGGGGAACAAAAGATTTAACATATTGATTATCCGCATATAAATCAAACCCTACGGAACCGGTTAATGCAAAATGCGGCATTTTACCCAAGCCATCCATTTGGGTATAGATTGCGATATAAGGGCTATCTGTTGCAAATCTAACTCTGCCGCCTGCAGTGTTGGTATGAAGTGCATATACCCCTTCGCTAACCTCTCGGGCGATATTTTCAGGCATTCGTCTGTATTTACCCTTTTCCTTGAAAATACCGTAAATCTTAAAAGGGTAATCATCAATTTTGTAAAATTTAATATCCTTTTTATCTATCTGGGATTTAATCTTAAAATTGCTATCAACTTTTGATATATCAAACATAATTATGTACTCCTTTGGAATATTATTCGGCATCCCTTATATGCGGGACAAATGGTTAGATTAAAATTTTTAGATTGCAAGCTTATATTAAGTTAGAACCAAAAATCAAAGCAAGACGTCTCTGTTTGTTCCATAGAAAATATCATCCTTATCGCTTATAAGTTTAAGAAAATCTTCAAATTTATCCCAATCGTCAAAAATGTCAAATTCAAAACTATGACCCCATATATAAAATAGCTTTGGCGTATCTGATTGCAAATTTATAAATTCCTCTCCAAGTCTGAAAAGATTATCATAATCATCATGATGCACAGTAGGATTAAACAAATACAGATTTTCCTGCAAATCGAAATTATAAGTTGAAATTGTTGTCCGTGCATATTTTATATTCGTCTTTTCCTTAATAATTTCGGCAACCCTCACTGCATTATCGCCGTTTCCGGGATAAGCCATTCCACAAATTTCATAATTAACAAGATTTTCAAGATTTTTTCTATCCTCTTCAATTTGTCTTATAATTTCGTTATCATCTTCAATATTCTGCAAATACGGATGAGTAAGTGTATGAACGGCAACCTCATGTCCACGATAAATGTTTTTTATATTCTGTGCAGATATTTTATCATGACGTACTCTTTTTCCCTTTCTGATAATTTCATTTTCTGTTCCTAAAAGTTCTGAATTTACATTAAATGTAGCCTTTAGATTATATTTATTAAAAAGTTTTACAAGTCTGATGTCTTGCAGTGTACAATCATCATAACTAAAAGTTACTGCTTTCATTTTCCCGTTAAACATATTTGCTTTCTCCTTTCGCAAAATTCGACATCCTTGCTATAAAGGCTGTATAATCTAGATGCCAATGTTATTGCCGCTTTTCGCTTTGCCACTTCTTTTAATGACGAGATTGTTGCACATTCATTTTTTGAGTGAATGTTTTCGCACTCAACCCCCATAGAATCCAAGGTGGGAATACAAAGTTGTGTTGTATATGCTGCATCAGAACCGCATCCTGTTGAGTAAATTGAAAGTTTTGATAAATTTGTAGCTTCAAAAATTCCTTTCAATAGCTTTCCTCATACTATCTCGGTTGTCCAGTCCGCATCCCAAGGGTAGCGCATACGAAGAACTTGTCCCCCTCGTTTTGCAGATTCTTCAGCATATATTCCGGGCAAGGTCATTAAAAGTCCTTCCTTTAGTGAAATCGGTGCAGGTGCACCATTTGCAAGAGCCTTGAATAAATGGTCAAACAAAGCATAATCAATGCCATCGTGGCCTGCAACTCTGGCAAACTCGTTACCCTCATACGCGGTCGGCATAAATGAACCATCAACTTCCCTTAATTCGGTATCAAGTTCTTTCATAGAATTATAGCGTATAACAGGTTTTTCAAATCTGTCAATTCGCTCCATATAACCCTCTGTACCGAATACTCTATAGTTATGGTGTCCGATTTTAGCACGGCATCTTTTATTTCTCATAAGACGAACAATTACGCCCGACTCTGTCTGGAATTGTGCACACATCATATCGTCAAGTTGGCTATCACTTGCTTGGGGGCCAGTACCAAAACAACTTACCATTCTTAGTTCTTCTTCAACAACTTTTAATAATGGACCTAATGAGTGAGTACAATAACGGATTGGTTTTAGGAGTTTTCTCCAGTCGCCATTTTCAGTTAAGTGTACCGCCATATCGGATTTTGGAAGATTCCAGTGTATGTATTCAGCTTCCATGCAATAAGGTTTACCCAACAGCCCCTTATCATAAAAATCCTTTAGCATTACTGCAAACTTCTGCTCGTTGGGATTTGCACCAACCGAAATCATAGCAGATGACTTTTCTGCTGCACGCCACAATTTCTCTGCTTCCTTCAAGTTTGCAACAACAGGGATATCCGTCATTACATTTATATTCTTTTCCAATGCTTTTTTGCAGAACTCTGCGTGAATATCAGCGCCTGTTTCAACTATGATTAAATCAAGGTTTGCAGTGTCAAGCATTTCATCATAATTATCATAAAACTGACACTCAGGGAAATATTCTGCCATAGGCTTATCGGATAACCATTGTGTTTCATACCAGTTTGCAGGAATTATATCACAAGCGGCGGCGGCAATTGCACACTCAAAGCCATTAATTGCCAGTTTGAACATTTCTCTGCCACGATGACCTAATCCTACAACTCCAACTCTGAATTTTTTCATTTTTCTATCTCCTTCCAACAACTAACTGTTTTATGAATGTAAAATTGGTTTTCCTGTAAATTCAAGTTCACCAACCAAACCATCTGCAAGATTCTTAATTGAATGAACATTGGGGTCACAGTTCATTTCAATATAGGTTAGTTCCTGTGGGAAATAGTCCTCTGCCATGAAAGGTGAACCGTAGTTTACAATTATTTTCTTTTTCTTATCAAACAACTGTGAGTTCCATATCAAGAGATGTGATATGCTCCATGCCGATGAATCAACAGAGTTTAGATTTATTATTATTAAATCATACTGACTTTGGAGTTTATCTGCATCTCCCTGCCAACAAACTCTTGACTGTTTATCATATATATCTCTTTTAACATCAACTTCGAATCCCTTTTTCTCAAGTTCTTCCTTTAAAAGATTTGAAGATACTGTATCATAATCCGTTGCATCCACAATAAGAATCTTTTGGTTATTTTTATTTATTGGAATTAGGTCAATATCATTTCTCAAAAGTGTTATTCCGTCTTTCGCCATATGAAGATAATATTCATCGATAAATTTACTGTCAGGTTCTTCGGCAACATTTTTCTCTTTTGCATTTTTTCTGAAATTTTCAAGCTTCTCGATTCTTGCCAAAGCGTCATCGAGTCTCTCCATTGGAATTTCACCTGACAATATTGCCTCTTCTATTGCTTCTGCAGCCTCAACCGGTGGCCATAGGAGAATATCTGCACCAGCTTTAAATGCCTGCACTGTTTCTTTAATAAGATCGCCTGTTGCCATACCACCCATGACAAGGGCGTCGGTTACAACGACACCTTCAAATCCTAATTCTTTTTTAAGCAAATCTGTTGTTAATTTCTTTGAATATGTTGCAATCGGGTAGAATCCATCGGTTATTTCATTATCATATGACTTCAAAGCCACATGAGTAGTCATAACCGACATTACACCCTCATCAATTATCTCTTTATATGTATGACCGTAAGTTTTAATCCATTTATCAAAGGGGAAAGTGTTCTGACCCGGTCCAATATGCATATTTATAGGGCTTGTACCAAGTCCCGGAAAATGCTTTATAGTTGCACATATTCCCTGATCCTGTATCCCCTTTACAACCTGACGATATAGTCTTGCGGTTAAACCTGGGTCATCTGAAGTAGCCAAAAGAGGCATAGAATGGTCCATATACATATCGATAGTTGGTTGTAGAATCCAGTCTAACCCCCGGGAATTCAGCTGCATACCCATAACTTTTCCCCAGTTATATGCATCTTCTTCGCTGGCGGTTGCACCCAACGCCCTTGCCGGAAAAAATTTTACAGTCTGTCCAACTGCGCTCGCTCCGTCAGCACATACTATGAGATTATTTTTTGCGTATTTTTTACATTCTTCCAATCTCTCATGGCTACAAAACATCCCTTTTTCCAAACCGTTTTCGTCTGTGTAAACCTGTCCGGCTCCAAAATACATTCCTCCAACAGGATACTTTTCAAAAAACTCTTTCGGGCCACCATGAGAATTTATTTCTCTTATTGTCACAATAAATGTCTTGAAAATTTTTTCTCTTAATGTCATTTTCTATTTCTCCTCTTATATAAAACATAGGCATTCTATATGTTCATAGTTTTATGGCATATACTAACTTAACTTATCTTATACAACTAAATCTCAGAAACGGTTCGTCAATCAAATTGTTTTCAATCTATTTTACACGGCATAACACAAATTCTTGCATTAGTTTTTTGTGGTTCTAACGAACAAAAAGATATTTACGAATAAATATACATATTATTACCCATAATATATTTCCATACATTTTTCTTCCTTATTTCATTGAGAATTTGAATGTAAATTCCTTATCATTAACCTGATATTTTTCCAAAAGCTTTGCAATCTTCGAGCCTGAACCCGACATTTTATAATCTATTCTTACATTTATAAAATCATCCTTTTCAAGTTCATCTGTATGTCTTGCTTTCTGAACAGCCTCTAAAGAATATTCCGATACCTTGAACTCAAATTCAGAATCCGAATAAATATTCAACCCATTTTCAAAATTCAAATATTTTGTTCCTATATGATTTCCGTGTTCTTGCGGCATAACGTAATTCACATATTCATCCTCTGCCCTGCTTTCATAAAGCCCAATCATTGTATGCCATTTTAAGTCACAATAGTTTTCTTCCGGCCCCATTCCGAAATACTTAAATTCATTGTTTTTCTTTGGAATTTTAAACTCAAATCCAATTCTCGGCAAATATTCAATATCTTCTATAACTTTTCCATTTACCATTACCTTCAGTTCACCATCTTCATATACCGAATATTCAACAGTATATCTCAAAAATGGTATTCTTCCAACCCCCGCAAGACTTGCACAAACCTTAACTTTACCTTCAACAATTTCGCATGAATAAACCTTATTGAAAATATTATGAATGCTCCATGACTCTTCATTAAAGTTATTGTTATAAGGATTTCCCCAAATCCCGGGTTTGTCGATAGTATCAGAATCCATCAATGCTCTCCATACTGTGAGCTGAAGTTCACTCGCAAGCTGTTCCTCACCATTTTTTATAATACTTTCCAATGTACCATGATGCTTCGAGAAGGTATACCTTATTCCGCCTCCTTCTCCCATTATATATCTGCCGTCATCGACTAGCTTTGCGAGGCTCTTTTCATGTTTTTCCGTAATTATTTTAACATCTGCCTTTTCCTGACTTCTCGCAACCTCATAATCGTCTGAATTATATAAAAATACATTTACATATGTACCCATTCTGCAACTCTCAGGAAGGTTTAGTTTTATCTCTTCTTTTTCCTTGGGTTCAATATCCAAATAAATCTCTTCTTCAAAGATAACGTTTTCATCCTGCTGAATCTGATATTTCAATTTGTATTCTTTGAGATTTGTAAAATCAAAAAGATTTTCTACGGTTAGTATATCCCCCGAAAGATTTGTTCTCATATTCTGATATGCCGCTTTAACATTTAAACTTCCTGCCTTAAAGGATTTATCTGCAAATATCATTCCGTCTGCACATTTATTGGAATCATGGTTCTTTTCTCCGAAATCTCCACCATATTTCTGCACACCGTCTTCTAAAAATACATGGTCAATCCATTCCCACACGCATCCTCCTATCAATTTTGGAGAACTATATATAATATCCCAATAGTCCTTGGTGTCACCCGGTCCATTCCCCACAGCATGAGTATATTCACACAAGAAAAATGGTTCTTTCCTTTCTTCATTTTCAGCATACTTTTTAACATACTCAATCTGTGGATACATAAGTGAAAATACATCTGTTTCATCCAAAATTCCGCTTCTTGATGCGTCCTCTGAATGAACAAGTCTTGACTTATCCTTTTCTCTTAACCATTTAACCATTGCCCTGTTATTATCCGAATATCCACTTTCATTCCCGATAGACCACATAATTACCGATGCATGGTTTTTATCTCTTTCATACGCTCTTTCAATTCTGTCTATATATGACGCCTTCCACTCCGGCTGATTATTTATCCAGTCAGGGTTATCTTTATCATCATAGTTAACATAATTTTTTAGCCTTGTTGTAAAACCATGAGTTTCCAAATCCGTTTCAAGGCATACATAAAACCCAAATTCATCGCACATATTCATAAATTTAGGAGTTGGCGGATAATGAGAGGTTCTTATACAGTTGATATTAAGCTTTTTCATCAACATTAAATCTTCTAAAAGTTCATCATCTGTCTCGGTCCAGCCGTTTAATGCATGAGTATCGTGCTTATTTACACCTTTTAATTTTACCGGTACACCGTTTATTAAAAGCTCACTTTTTTCTGATATTTCTATAGTTCTGAATCCGACTTTTTGTTCTATCACTTCATCCTTATAACTAAACGTCAATTTATATAAATACGGTTTCTCTGCATTCCAAAGAACAGGGTTTTCAACCTCAAATTCCGCATAATTTTTCGCCTCTGCTTTAGAGAGCAACACTTCCCCGTCATAAAGACAAATCTCTGCTTCACCCTCAAAATTAACAAACAATTTGTTACCCTTCTGCTTTATGTCTATATCTATTATATGTCCTTCTGGACGTGACAAAAGGTAAACATCTCTGAAAATCCCATTAAACCTGAAAAAGTCCTGATCCTCCAAATAACTTCCCGAGCACCATTTTAAAACCTTGGCACGGATTGTATTTGTACCCACTATAACAAATTTCGAAATGTCAAACTCAGCCTGAAGATGCGACCCTTGAGAATATCCCACATATTTCCCGTTTATATAAAGACTCACACAGGAAGAAACGCCTTCAAAAACAATGTAGTGCTTTCTTTTTATATCTGTTATTTCAAATTCACGCTCATATATGCCTAACGGGTTATCGTCAGGTACATATGGCGGGTCAACAGGGTATGGATAATATACATTTGTATAATACGGTCTTTCATAGCCTCTTGCCTGCCAGCACGAGGGGACATCAATTGTGTCCCACTGAGTTATTTCAGCCTCTTCATCTATATCCTTTTCATAAAATTTAAATTTCCACTCACCGTTTAGGAGGTTATATCCAGTCGGGATATAATATGATCTTTGTTTTAATCGATTCTCTGAGATTTTAGTTAAATCTTCGTAATGTCTCATATTGCTCTTCCTTTTTTCATTACATATAACCATCGGCATTGCCGATGGTTATATGTTATATTAAAAATACCATTCTCTCAAATTTTAATTTGAAAGTTATAAACAAGTTCAGCCTATTTTACCAATGGAGTAATCATATCAACATCCCATACAAAAGTTTTAGCGGTCCAACTTTCAGTCAGATCACTTGTGGGAATATCCATTGTAACATTTAACGGGAAGTCGGAGGCCAAGCGGGCTTAGGAAGACAAG
>JAZULN010000111.1:0-8098 GCA_045603125.1 Clostridia bacterium
AATTACCTTGCGAGGAAGGGTTCTGCCTATTGGAGGCTTAAAGGAAAAATCGCTTGCAGCATATAGAGCAGGCATAAAGACTGTGATTATTCCGGAAGAAAATCAAAAGGACGTTTTGGATATCCCGAAGGAAATCAGAGAGGATATGAACTTTGTTGCGGCGGGAAGTATGCAAACGGTTATAAAAACTGCCTTTAAAAGATAGTTTGTAAGAAAGGATAAATTATGAATATACACAATGTAAGCCTGACGGTTTCGGCGGTAAAAAGCAGTCAGTACCCGAGTGGCGGACTTATGGAGTTTGCCTTCGCTGGAAGGTCTAATGTTGGGAAATCGTCGCTTATAAATAAGATTTTAAACAGAAAATCCCTGGCACGTGTCAGCGGCACACCGGGAAAGACTGCAACAATAAACTTTTATAATATCGACGATACTATCCATCTTGTTGATTTGCCGGGTTATGGCTATGCCCAAAGGTCACAGGATGAGATTAAAAAGTGGGGGTCTATGATTGAAGACTACTTAAAGAACCGCGAAGAACTTGTCCAGACAATTCTTTTGGTAGATAGCCGACATAAGCCCACAAAAGATGATATTTTAATGAAAGACTGGATTAGGGAATATCACCAAAGGGTAGTAGTTGTTGCGACTAAGATGGACAAGTTAAAAAAGAGCGAAATAGAGCCGAATCTTGAGCGTATCTGGGAAACTTTAGAGCTTGGTGACGATGATATTTTAGTACCGTTTTCGGTAAAAGACGATGAGGGAAAACTCACCGTCTGGGATATGATTTATATGATGATTATGGGCGAGAGAGAAAATTCTTAAAAGGGATTTGATAACTTATGAAAAAAAGTGCGATTATAATTTTGATAATAAGTGTTATTGCTGTTATATTTTATGGAATGCGATACTTAAAAACTTCGGATGAAACCATGATTGCAAATGCCGTAACCAAGGAAGAAGTTCTTCATAAAGAGGGGATTATTGTATATAACGAAAATGTATATAAAGCACCCACCGACGGCACATTTTACTCCTTTACCGAAGAAGGGGCAAGGGTTGGCAAAAACAGAAGTATTGCCAAGTGTTATGACGGTGTTGTGGATAAAGAGTCACTTCAAAATCTGAAAAATATTCAGAAAAAGATTGTTGATGCGGGAAACGGTCCGACATCTAAGATGCATTCGGATGATGCTTCTGTTCAGGCGGTAATAGATGGATTTAAAGCAGATATTGTGGATGCGGTAACAAACGGCGATGTTTCAAAAATCTCCGAGCTTAAGAAATCTATTAAGGTTGCGGCAGGACTTGAAGAGGGGGAAGATATTTTAGAAAATCTTGAGGAACTCTTAAAAGAAAAGACGGAGATTGAGGCAAGTATAGGTAAAAATCCGCAAAATATTTATTCCGATATGTCGGGAATTTACACAACCCTTATTGATGGACTCGAAGATGTTATAGTGCCGGAAGAATTAAATAGT
This sequence comes from Clostridia bacterium, assembly GCA_045603125.1. Classification (GTDB taxonomy): domain Bacteria; phylum Bacillota; class Clostridia; order UBA1381; family UBA1381; genus CAKSFT01. The sequence continues at coordinate 1,485 of JAZULN010000111.1, forward strand.
TATACCGTTTCAAAATACAGAGAATTAAAAGAGCCTGAGGAGAGTATGATTGGTACAAGAACGGTTGACAGCGGTGAGATTGTTTGTAAGGTTGTTGATAATCATGAATGGTTTTTGGCATCGGTAATTTCTGCCGAAGAGCGAAAAAAACTTAATGTTGGCGACAAGATAGGACTTAGGATTTCAGAACTTCCCGGCAAGGTGGTAGATGTTACGGTTGACTATATTTCTGAGGAAGAAGACGGGAGTCAGGAGTATTTTATTTCGATAAAATGCGAACAGTACTTAGAAGGTGTATTTAATATAAGGAAATGTAAGTTTGATATAATTTTAAGCAGTTACTTTGGTTATGAAGTGCCGGTTTACGCAATCCGTGTCCGTGATGGTAAAAATGGCGTATTGGTTCAAGGGAGCGGTATTGAGATATTTAAAGAATGTGAAATATTAAAAAGGGATGATAAAACGGGCTTGGTTATGGTAGCACCTAAGGGTGAGGGAAGCGAACTGAAAAACGGTGACAGGATAATTATAACCAAGGAAAAATAAATAAAAGGGGTGAGTGCCTTTATGGAAGGGTTGGAAAAACGCCTTTGTGATGTTAGGAATAAAATAAGGTTAAGTGCCGAGGAGTCGGGAAGATGCGAAGATGATATTACTCTTATTGCGGTGACAAAAACCTATGAGGCAGATGTTATAAATAGAGCAATAGAACTTGGGGTAACCGACATCGGTGAGAATAAGGTTCAGGAAATTATAAGAAAGTATCCTGATGTTCTGCCGGTTCGGTGGCACTTAATAGGACATCTGCAGTCGAATAAGGTAAAATACATAATTGATAAGGTTTCTATGATTCATTCTGTTGACTCCATCAGTCTTATGGATGAAATTGACAGGCAGGCGAAAAAACACTCCAAAGTTATGGATATCCTGATTCAGGTAAACATAACGGGTGAGGAGAGTAAATTTGGGATAAAACCGGATGAAATAAATGAATTTTTGTACCATGCTTCGACACTAAAAAACGTCAAAGTTTGCGGTTTGATGACAATTCTTTTGAAAAATGACAGTGAGATTAATAACAGATTACATTTTAATAACATAAAGCGTATATATCTTGACATCTCCGAAAAAAAATACGATAATATATGTATGAAATATCTTTCGATGGGAATGAGCGGCGATTTTTGTGAGGCAATATCGGAAGGCTCAAATATGGTAAGAATAGGGAGTGCCATATTTGGAGAAAGAAAATACATATAGGATAAAAGTGTAGGAGGAAAAAGATATGGGTTTGGTTGACAAGATTAAGGATTTAACAGGTTTTGGCGATATCGATTATGAAGAAGATTTTGAAGAAGAATTTGAAGAAGTAGAAGAATCACCGAAAATACGTAAAACTTCTTTAGTAAAGAAAAATAAGGTTGTACCTATTCCGGGAGCAGATGCTCAAAACAGAATTGTGGTACTAAAGCCAAAATGCTTTAACAGCTCAACAGAAGTTGCCGATGAACTAAAGGTAAGACGTCCTGTAATCATTGATGTTGGAGCACTGGACCCCGACGAAGCAAGAAGAGTTATAGACTTTATTGCCGGAACGGTGTATGGTTTAGATGGTCATATGCAAAAGGTTTCGGGCGGAATATTCCTTGCTACACCTAATCATATGGATATAACAGGTGAAGTTTTAAAGGACGGTAAAGGTAGTTTTGGATGGAGCATGTTTTAATTTTTAACATGTGAAGAAGGCGGAGTCGTGCTTTATTTAAGTAATGCTCCGCCTTTTATACGTATTTTGAGGTGAAATTTTGGAAAAAGGAAATAGAGAATTAGAGGCAAAAATTAAGGATACAATAAGACTCTCAGAAAAATATGCGTCGCCAAGATTTACTTCCTTTTTGGATGAATCAGAACAGGCGGCTCTAAAAGATTTTCCAATATATGACCAAAATTTCTCATGCTTTGGCGGATTTGAGGAAGCCAGGCGAAAAATGTTCGGCGTATTCCCCGAGTGGGAGGAGATAGACTATAGTCGGTTTCCGATAAAAATCGTAAATTTTATAAAAAAATATCCCAAAGAATTAACCCATCGTGATTATCTCGGCACAATTTTATCCCTTGGAATAGAGAGAAATAAGGTTGGGGATATTTTGGTGAATGATAACGGGGCGTATGTATTTTTATCGGAAAATATAGCCGATACAGTGCTATTTGGGATTGAAAAGATTTCAAATTGCGGAATAAAATCAAAAATTGTAAATATAGATGAAATTGAAATTCCAAAGCAAGAGTACGATGATTTAAAATGCATTGCAGCATCTATGAGATTAGATGCTTTAGTTTCGGGGATAACGAAGCTGTCAAGAAATCAGTCGATGCTTTTAATAAAATCCGGAAAGGTTATGTTAAATCATAAAGAAATTCAGGATGGTTCGGCGAGTGTTTCGGAAGAAGATACAATATCAATAAGAGGTTATGGCAGATTTATTGTATCGTCGGTAGATGGAAGAACCGGAAGCGGAAGGCTTCATGTTCATATAAAAAAATTCAGGTAAGGGAGAAAAAAGATATGTTAACACCAATTGATATTCAAAAACAAGAGTTTGACGTAAAATTCAGAGGTTACAATGCAGACGAGGTTGATAATTTCCTTGATTTAGTAGGTTCTGATTACGAAAAACTTTATAAGGAAAACATAGAATTAAAGCAACAGCTAAAGACACTATCAAAAGAAATTGAAAACTATAGAACCATGGAAAATTCCCTGAAAGAGTCTATTGTTCTGGCTCAGTCTGCTGCCGATGATGTCAAGAAAAATGCAAGCGAAAAGGCGGCAAATATTATCGAGGTGGCAAACAGCGAGGCGAAAGATATCCTAAAGAGTGTTGAACTTCAACTTACTGAGAAAAAGCAGGAACTTGAGAATGTTAGAATGGAAATTGGAAAATATCAGGCAAATATTAAAGGAATTTGCTCCGGAATACTTGAATTTTTGGAAAAAATAGAGTAAAATAGAGAAGAATGTGAAAAAATCAAACTGAAAGGACGAAAAATTATGTGTGACAAATGTCAGGATTATACTAAATCAGTTAATCTTCCTCAAACTGAGTTCCCAATGAGAGGTAATCTTCCGCAAAGAGAACCGGAGACTCTAAAATATTGGGAAGAAATTGATTTATATAATGAGTTAAAGAAAAGAAACAAGGGAAAGACTCCCTTTATTTTACATGACGGTCCTCCGTATGCAAACGGCGATATCCATATGGGTCATGCCCTAAATAAGATTTTGAAGGACATCATTGTAAGATATAAAAATTTAAAAGGTTATTACGCTCCTTTTGTGCCGGGTTGGGATACACATGGCCTTCCAATTGAGCAACAGGCAATTAAAAAGCTTGGTATTAACCGTCACGAAGTAGGGGCTGTTAAGTTTAGAGAAGCGTGCCGTGAATTTGCACTTTCTCACGTTGATAACCAAAAGGACCAGTTTAAGCGTTTAGGTGTCCTGGGTGATTGGGATAATCCTTATCTTACATTAAAAAATGACTTCGTTGCAAGACAAATCGAAGTATTTGGCGAAATGGCAAAGAAGGGTCTTATCTATAAGGGCTTAAAGCCTGTTTACTGGTGTCCTGAATGTGAAACAGCCCTTGCCGAAGCAGAAATTGAATATGCAGAAGATAAGACAAATTCAATCTACGTAAAGTTCGCCGTAAAAGACGATAAGGGTCTATTTGAGGGAATTGATAATGTATATTTTGTTATCTGGACAACCACAACATGGACACTTCCTGGTAACGTTGCAATATCTCTTAACCCTGATTTTGAATATTCATTGGTTAAATTCCAAAACGGTGAAGTTTATGTTCTTGCAACCGAGCTTATCGAAAGCGTTATCAAGGCTGCAAAAATTGAGGGTGAATATGAAATCCTAAAGAGATTCAAGGGTCAGGAACTAGAGATGATGACCTGTTATCACCCATTTATCGATAGAGATTCACTTGTAATTGTTGGCGACCACGTTACATTGGATGCAGGTACTGGTTGCGTTCATACAGCACCGGGACATGGTGTTGAAGACTATATGGTGTGCCAAAATTACCCGCAGCTTGAGATTGTAGTGCCTGTTGACCAGAAGGGGTACTTAAACGATTTAGCAGGCGAGTTCTCAGGACTTTTCTATGAAAAGGCAAATCCTAAAATAATTGAAAAATTAACAGGTACAGGTAATCTTCTTGCAGTTGAAGAGATTATCCACCAATACCCACACTGCTGGAGATGTGACAGTCCTATAATTTTCCGTGCAGCTGACCAATGGTTTGCATCGGTTGATGCTTTGAAAAAAGATGCAGGAGAAGCAATTAAGGGTGTTAAATGGATTCCAGGTTGGGGTGAAGACAGAATCACCAGCATGGTAATGGATAGAAGTGACTGGTGTATTTCACGTCAGAGAACCTGGGGCGTGCCGATTCCTATGTTCTATTGTAAGGACTGCGGAAAGGAACTTATAAACGAGGAAACTATCAAGGTTGTAAGTGACCTGTTTAAGACCGAAGGGCCTGATAAGTGGTGGGAGCTTGATGCAAACGAAATCTTACCAAAGGGAACAAAGTGTCTAGAGTGCGGATGTGAAAACTTCACAAAAGAAAAGGATATCATGGACGTATGGTTTGATTCAGGTTCATCTCATGCGGCGGTTTGTGAAGAAAGAGACGACCTTGTATATCCTGCTGATATGTATTTGGAAGGTAACGACCAATACAGAGGCTGGTTCCAGTCGTCACTCTTAACCAGTATTGCAACCCGTGGCGTTGCACCGTATAACACAGTTATCACTCACGGTATGATTCAGGACGGCGAAGGCAAGAAGATGTCAAAATCTAAAGGTAATGTCATAATGCCGGCTGAAATTGTGAGTCAGTTCGGTGCTGACGTATTAAGACTTTGGGTTGTGTCTGCAGATTATAGAACCGACATGAGAATGTCACAGGATTCATTGAAACAACTGTCAGAAGGCTATAGAAAGATCAGAAATACTGCAAGATATATCTTGAGTAACATAAATGACTTTGATCCAAATAAGGACATGGTTAAGTATGAAGATATGCTTGAGATTGATAAGTGGGCAATGCTAAAGCTAAACCAACTTATCGAAAAATCAATAGCCGCTTATGAATCATATGAATTCCATACACTATATAATGCAACTCTTAATTTCTGTATCGTTGATATGAGTAACTTCTATCTTGATATTCTAAAGTCAAGACTATATACCGAAAAACCGGATTCTATGGAAAGAAGAAGTGCACAAAGTGCTATGTATCAAATCCTTAGTGCTATGGTAAAACTTCTAGCACCGGTTTTAGCTTACACTGCAGAAGAAATCTGGAAGTTCATGCCACACATGGATTCTGAGGATAAGGCAAGCGTTATGTTTGCATCTATGCCTGAGGCGGATTCAAAGTTTGACAATAAAGAATTGGAAGATAAGTGGAATAAGATTATCGATATCCGTGCCGATGTAAATAAGGCATTGGAACTTGCAAGAAACGATAAGGTTATCGGAAAATCACTTGACGCAGAAATCGTAGTTTATGCAAAAGGCGATAATTTAGAACTTCTAAAGTCAATGGAAAAAGAACTTGCAGAAATCTTTATCACATCTAAGGTAACACTTGATTCTCTTGAAAATGCAGGAGATGCTATATCGGGAGATGAAGTGGCAGTGAAGGTTGAGGCAAGTAAATTCCAAAAGTGCGGAAGATGTTGGGTACATTCAGAAACTGTTGGTACAATCGAAGGATTTGACGGAATCTGTGCTGATTGTGTAAGAAAGTTGACAAAATAATAAGATAAAAAAGTTGTAGCGAAAGCTACAACTTTTTTTATCTTCCCGATACCTTTGTCATCTTCAGTATCATTTTAGATAATTCCTCGGTTAAGTCCTCTTTTTTTAGTCGCCATCTCCAGTTTGTGCCAAGGGTTGACGGGGTATTTATCCGAGCACTATCATCGAGTGACATATAATCCTGAATCGGGATTATTGAAATCTCTGCAGAACTCCTAAGAACCAAGCTAATCAGCGGAATGTTTAGTTTTTCCAAAGGTGTGTAATAGTCAGATAGATAATCACGAACCATATTTTGCTCATCCGGAGTTATAGTTTGAAGCCACGAAACTAAGGTCTGATTATCATGAGTTCCGGTATAGCAAACGGAATTTTTGGGGTAATTGTGTGGTAAATAATCATTTTTTGCGTTTTCATCTCTTGAATCAAAGGCAAATTCCAATACCTTTATACCCGAAAATCCAGTGTCAGATAGTAATCTTTTAACACTATCTGTTATAAATCCTAAATCCTCGGCGATTATTTTGTCCCTTTCTGCAATTTGACCGAGTGCTAAAAATAGGTCTAGCCCCGGCCCTTTTTTCCAAGACCCATGAACCGCATTTTCGGCTGGATAGGGAATTGAATAGTATTCATCAAAGCCTCTGAAATGGTCAATTCTAACAATATCAAACATTGTGAGGCAATGGGAAAGCCGTTTTTTCCACCATGAATAGCTTTGATTTTTATGTTCCTGCCAATCATACAGAGGATTTCCCCAAAGCTGACC
>JAZULN010000112.1:0-29046 GCA_045603125.1 Clostridia bacterium
ACCCTGACAATAAGAATAGACAGCGAACTTAATGCTTATATAGAAGATATTGCGAGAAAAAGCGGAAGGTCAAGGAATGAATTGATAAATAAAGCATTGAAATTTGCCTTCGATAACCTTGAGTTAAACATAGAAGAATAAAAAATCCATCGAATGAAAATTCGATGGATTTTTTATGGTCTTTAATCATTATCCACATCTGTCAATTTGCATATTGGCACTCCAAGAGCCTTGCTTATCTTAAACAGTGATTTTAAAGATGGCACGTAAACACCGCTCGGACCTTCCAGCTGCGATATGAAATTTAAAGACATTCCGGTGCTTTCACTTAATTCTTCCTGTGTCATATTGGCAAGCCTACGATAATATCCGACTTTCAAGCCCACTTTTATTATAAACATTTCGTATTCTTTTTCGTTATAGTGTTCCACTTCAATCACCTGTTTTCAATAATTATTATCTACTTATAATTATAAACTATTTACAAATCAAAGTTTATTTTGTATAATTAAATAAAACTACCGAGTGCCGGTAGTTTTGGAATTATTGAATTTTGTAAGGTGAGGTTATGAGCAATATTATAAGGTGTTGTTTTGCAGGTCACAGTGATTTGTATGACAGGCAAGTAGTGAATGAAATTAAAAAAACAGCGGAACAATTAGTCACAAAATATGGTGTAAATGAATTTTGGGTAGGCAATTATGGGGGATTTGATATGTATTCGGTAAGAGCAATACAGGAACTCAAAAAATCATATCCCCATATAACTATTGAGTTAGTAATTCCGTATTTAACAGGCAGCATTAACGAATATAGAGATGTATATTATGAAAAATGTGACCACATTTTAATGGCTGACATTCCGGAAAATACCCCTAAAAGATTTTATATAGCGAAATCTAATGAGTATATGGTAAATAACTGTGATTTTTTAATTTGTTATATTGAAAAAAGTTGGGGAGGGGCATATAGAACTTATATGTACGCAAAAAGAAAAAAGTTAAAGATTTTCAACTTAGCAAAAGGTGTATAGGATATTCAAGTATCTGCCTGACCTTTATATGGGGTAACTAAAAAAGGATTTGCAATTTGCAAATCCTTTTTCATATTATTCAGTAACTTCAACGCCTTCAACGGTGATGCCAACGTCTTTATACATTGCCATACCGGTACCGGCAGGAATAAGCTTACCGATGATAACATTTTCCTTAAGGCCTAGCAATGGGTCAACCTTACCCTTTATAGCAGCATCGGTTAAAACCTTTGTGGTTTCCTGGAATGATGCGGCAGATAAGAATGAATCTGTTGCCAAAGATGCCTTTGTGATACCCAAAAGTACAGGAGAAGCAGTTGCCTGTGCCTGACCCTCGGTTAACTTTTCGTTTGCTTCTTCAAGCTCGAATCTGTCGATAAGTGAGCCGATTAGTAGCGGTGTTTCGCCTGAGTCCTCAACTCTTACCTTTCTTAACATCTGGCGTGTGATAACCTCAACGTGCTTGTCGTTGATATCAACACCCTGCATACGGTAAGTTCTTTGAACTTCACGGGTGATATAAACCTGAACGGCATGTGGGCCCTTGATGTGGAGGATGTCGTTAGGGTTAACAGAACCAACTGTAAGTTCTGAACCATCTTCCACTACATCGCCGGTCTGAACCTTGATGGTTGAGCCGTATGGGATAACATAGGTTTTTGTTTCGCCAAGTTCGTCGTTGGTAACAATAACCTCACGTCTTCTCTTTGATTCGTTAACAGTAACAGTACCGCTGATTTCCGAGATAATAGCAAGGCCCTTTGGCTTTCTTGCCTCGAAAAGTTCCTCGACTCTCGGAAGACCCTGGGTAACGTCGGTGCCGCCTGCAACACCGCCGGCATGGAAGGTACGCATTGTAAGCTGAGTACCTGGTTCACCGATTGACTGTGCCGCAATAATACCAACTGCTTCGCCGACATTTACCAGTTCGCCTGTTGCAAGGTTATTTCCGTAACATTTAGCACAGACACCAACCTTTGATTTACAGGTAAGGACAGTTCTTATACATACCTTTTCAATTCCTGCATTTATAATTTTATTTGCCTGATTATCGTTAATCATATCGCCTGCATAAACAATAACTGAGTTGTCAGCAGGGTTTATAACATTTTCGTTGGCAATTCTACCTAAGATTCTATCGTGTAACGGTTCGATAATTTCCTTGCCGTCTGTGATTTCAGATACCCATTCACCGTCTTTTGTGCCACAGTCGATTTCACGAACGATAACGTCCTGAGCAACGTCAACCAAACGACGGGTAAGATAACCTGAGTCGGCTGTACGAAGAGCTGTATCGGTAAGACCCTTTCTTGCACCGTGAGATGAAATGAAGTATTCAAGAACATTTAAGCCTTCACGGAAGTTAGCACGAATCGGGATTTCTACCGCTCGACCTTGTGTATCGGCCATAAGACCACGCATACCGGCAAGCTGTCTTATTTGGTTAACACTACCACGGGCACCTGAGTCCGCCATCATATAGATAGGATTAAATTTATCCATGTTATCCATCATGGCGTCGGTTACAAGCCCTGTTGTTTCGTTCCAAACCTTGATAACTTCGTTATATCTTTCTTCCGATGTTAAAAGTCCTCGACGGAATTTCTTTGTAATATTATCAACCTTTTGTTCTGCTTCTGCAAGGATTTCAGCCTTTTTCTCAGGTACTTCAATATCGGAAACCGATACGGTGATAGCACCCTTGGTTGAGAACTTATAGCCTGTTTCCTTGATTAAGTCAAGAACTTCAGCAGTCTTGGTTGTACCGTGAACTCGGATACATCTGTCGATAATTTTACCTAACTGCTTTTTACCAACAATGAAGTTAATTTCCAAATCACAAATTGTGTCGGGATTCTTTCTGTCAACATATCCAAGGTTTTGTGGGATATTTTCGTTAAAGATAATTCTTCCCACTGTCGCATCTATAATCTTTTCATAGTGCTCGCCGCGAACTTCTTTTTCTACACGAACACGGATTGGTGTGTGTAAGCCTAACTCATTATTTGCATATGCAAGCAGAGCTTCTTCAGGAGAAGAATATGAGTGTGGCTGCCATTCCAAAGAGTTGTCGCGGTCAGGGTGATCCTTGCCGCCCAATTCATCGTCTTTAGATAGGGTCAGGTAGTAACTACCTAAAATCATATCCTGAGTCGGTACTGTTACCGGATGACCGTCTTGAGGCTTTAGAAGGTTATTTGCAGATAGCATCAAGAAACGTGCTTCTGCCTGAGCTTCAGGGGAAAGTGGTACGTGTACCGCCATCTGGTCACCGTCGAAGTCGGCGTTATACGCTGTACATACCAACGGGTGAAGCTTTAGAGCTCTTCCTTCAACAAGCTTTGGCTCGAAGGCCTGGATACCGAGACGATGTAGAGTTGGTGCACGGTTTAAAAGTACCGGATGTTCTTTAATTACATCTTCCAATACTTCCCAGACTTCCGGTCTTACCTTTTCAACCATTCTCTTTGCGTTCTTGATATTTTGTGCAATACCACGAGCAACAAGTTCCTTCATTACGAAAGGCTTGAATAGTTCGATTGCCATTTCCTTTGGAAGACCGCACTGATAAATCTTCATTTCAGGGCCTACTACGATAACCGAACGGCCTGAATAGTCAACACGCTTACCCAAAAGGTTCTGTCTGAAACGACCTTGTTTACCCTTTAGAAGGTCAGATAGTGATTTTAGTGCACGGTTTCCAGGACCTGTTACTGTACGGCCACGGCGACCGTTATTTATAAGGGCGTCAACAGCTTCCTGGAGCATTCTCTTTTCGTTTCTGATGATAAGGGACGGTGCACCAAGGTCTAAAAGACGCTTTAATCTGTTGTTACGGTTAATAACACGTCTATATAAATCGTTTAAGTCACTTGTTGCAAATCTTCCGCCGTCTAATTGAACCATAGGTCTTAAATCCGGTGGAATTACAGGCATAACCGACAGAATCATCCATTCAGGGCGGTTGCCTGAGAGTCTGAAGGATTCTACGATTTCAAGACGCTTGATAATTCTTGCTTTTTTCTGGCCTTGCGATGCTTCCAATTCTTCTTTTAGTTCCTGGGATAGCTTATCAAGGTCGATTTTTTCCAATAGGTCACGGATTGCTTCAGCACCCATGCCGGCTTTGAATTTGTCACCATATTTTTCGTATTCTTCACGGTATTCTCTCTCAGATAAAATCTGATTTTGCATAAGGTTGGTTTTACCCGGGTCTGTTACGATATATGACGCAAAGTAAAGAACCTTTTCAAGATGACGTGGTGAAATATCAAGGATAAGTCCCATAGATGACGGAACACCCTTAAAGTACCAGATGTGAGATACCGGAGTTGCAAGTTCAATGTGACCCATACGTTCACGTCTTACCTTTGCTTTTGTAACTTCAACGCCACATCTCTCACAAACGATGCCTTTGTGTCTTATCTTTTTATATTTACCGCAGTGACATTCCCAGTCCTTGGTTGGACCAAATATCTTTTCGCAAAAAAGTCCGTCACGCTCAGGTTTTAGTGTACGATAATTAATTGTTTCGGGCTTTTTCACTTCGCCAAATGACCAGCCTCTGATAGTTTCCGGTGAGGCCAAACCGATTTTTATTGCTTCAAAGCTATTAAATTCTAACATGAAAAACCTCCAATATTAAAAATCGTCTAGTGTGATAAAATCTTTTCTTTCGTCTTCAGCTTCGACCTCTTCATCGTCGTAGTAGTCGCCTGCATCGTCGAAATCTTCGTCGTCCATGTCATCTAAAAGCATATCGTCGGCCAAATCGTCCTCTGCCTGCATGCCGTTTGCTTCCGACATGGTGTTTGCAAGGTCGCTTCTGTCAACAAAATCGTCATCGTCGTCCATTGAAGAGTCAAGGTCGATTTCGTTTCTGTCATGGTCTAAGATTCTGATGTCAAGGGCAAGTGACTGAAGTTCCTTAACCAATACCTTGAATGATTCAGGGATACCTGATTTTGGAATGTTTTCGCCCTTAACGATTGCCTCATATGTCTTTACACGACCGATAATATCGTCTGACTTAACTGTAAGGATTTCCTGCAATGTGTATGCAGCACCATATGCCTCCAATGCCCAAACTTCCATTTCACCGAAACGTTGTCCACCAAACTGTGCCTTACCGCCTAGAGGCTGTTGAGTTACAAGTGAGTATGGACCGGTTGAACGGGCGTGAATTTTATCGTCAACCAAGTGGTCAAGCTTTAAGTAATACATGACACCGACTGTAACCGGATTATCAAACTTTTCACCGGTTCTTCCGTCATATACTACAGATTTGAAGGTTTCAGGAAGACCGGCTAACTCAAAGGCTTGCTTTAAGTCTTCATCATGTGCACCGTCGAATACAGGAGTTGCAATTTTAATATATTCTCTGTTATTCTTCTCCTGAGTCTTCTTTGCTTCTAAGATTGCCTTCTTGTAAGCCTCGTCTACCTTCATGCCCTCTAACTCTTTTCGGGTCTTTAAGCTCAAGGTTCTATATGCATAACCTAAGTGCATTTCCAATACCTGACCGATGTTCATACGGGATGGTACGCCAAGAGGGTTCAGAACAATCTGAAGTGGTGTACCGTCTTCTAAGAACGGCATGTCTTCTTGTGGAAGCACTCTTGATACTACACCCTTGTTACCATGACGGCCCGCCATCTTATCGCCGACAGAGATTTTTCTCTCCTGTGCGATATAGCAGCGAACAACCTGATTAACACCCGGTGATAATTCGTCGCCGTTTTCACGGGTAAATACCTTAACGTCAACGATGATACCCTGTTCGCCGTGAGGAACTTTAAGTGATGTATCACGAACTTCTCTTGCCTTTTCGCCGAAGATTGCACGAAGAAGTCTTTCTTCTGCAGTAAGCTCGGTTTCACCCTTTGGTGTAACCTTACCAACTAAGATATCGCCTGGGCGGACCTCGGCACCGATTCTGATAATTCCGTCTTCGTCAAGATCCTTTAGTGCATCTTCTGCGACATTCGGGATGTCGCGTGTGATTTCTTCAGGCCCGAGCTTTGTATCTCTTGACTCGCATTCGTATTCTTCAATATGAATAGATGTAAATACATCGTTTTTAACTAATTCTTCGCTGATTAAGACAGCATCTTCGTAGTTATAACCTTCCCAGGTCATGAAACCAATTAGAATATTCTTACCAAGAGCAAGTTCACCGTTACTCATTGCAGGGCCGTCGGCTATTATGTCGCCCTTTTCTACATGCTCACCAACTTCAACGATAGGACGTTGGTTAATGCAGGTAGATTGGTTAGAACGTGCAAACTTGATTAATTTCTGGCGGTGCATAACACCTGTGCCGTCACCCTTTATAACGATTTCGTCTGCCGAAACCTTTTCAACTGTACCCGATTCTACTGCCAGTACTGCAGAGCCTGAGTCTTTTGCAACCTTATGCTCCATACCGGTACCAACGATTGGTGAGTCGGTAGTGAGTAGAGGTACTGCCTGACATTGCATGTTAGAACCCATCAGGGCACGGTTAGCGTCGTCGTTTTCAAGGAATGGAATACAAGCTGTAACAACAGACACAAGTTGTCTTGGGGATACGTCCATGTAGTCGATTTCTGTACCCGGTACTTCTATGATTTCATCACGGAAACGTGCTGAAACCTTCTTATCTAAGAACTTACCGTTTTCATCTAAAAGTTCGTTTGCCTGTGCGATTACGAAATCGTCTTCCATGTCGGCTGTCATATAGATAATTTCATCAGAAACGGTTGCGGTTTCTTTGTCAACCTTTCTGTAAGGTGCTTCAATGAAACCGTATTCGTTAATTCTTGCAAATGTTGCCAATGATGTGATAAGACCGATGTTAGGTCCTTCCGGAGTCTCGATAGGACACATTCTGCCGTAGTGAGAATAGTGAACGTCACGCACTTCGAAGCCCGCTCTTTCACGAGATAAACCGCCGGGACCGAGGGCTGAAATTCTTCTTTTGTGTCTTAATTCTGCAAGCGGGTTCGGTTGGTCCATGAACTGTGATAATTGTGATGAACCGAAGAACTCGTTTATTGTTGCGATAATTGGTCTTATATTTATAAGTGTTTGCGGAGTTATTATTTCCAAATCCTGAATGGTCATTCTCTCGCGAACAACTCTTTCCATTCTAGAAAGGCCAATTCTGAATTGGTTTTGTAATAACTCACCAACACATCTTAAACGTCTGTTTCCAAGGTGGTCGATATCATCTATTGAGCCAACCCCGTTTGCCAAGGTCAAAACATAGTTAATAGAAGATAAGATATCGTCAACTGTGATGTGCTTTGGAGAAAGTGCATCCATGTTAAGCTCGATTAAGTGCTTTAATTCGTCGATGTCGCCTTCTGAACGCTCGATTAAATCTTCTAAAACTTGACGTCTTACCTTCATATCTTTTAGACCCATTGCATCGATATCTAAAAGTGTTGAGAAGTAAATCATGTTGTTTGCAAAGACCTTAACCGGAACCTCGTTAACTGTAAGAGTTACAGTGTTAACGCCGGCTCTCTCGATTGCTTCTGCCATATCATAAGATACAACATCACCTTCGGATGCTATTACCTCGCCTGTTCTTGGGTCAACTACAGCTTCTAAAAGAGTCTTTCCTACGATTCTTGCAGGAAGTGAAAGCTTTTTATCAAACTTATATCTACCAACCCTTGCAAGGTCATAACGCTTAGGGTCGAAGAACATATTTGTAAATAGAGATTCTGCGTTTTCAACATTTAAAGGCTCGCCCGGACGAAGACGCTTATAAATTTCTAACATTGCATCGTCTTTAGTCGAGATTAAATCCTTTTCAAATGTTGCCAAAAGTCTTGGATCTTCACCGAATAATTCCAAAATCTCGCCATTGGATTGAACACCAAGAGCTCTTATCAATACTGTTACAGGTAACTTTCTGTTACGGTCGATTCTAACAGAGAAAACGTCGGAAGAATCGGTTTCGTATTCAAGCCATGCACCTCTATATGGGATAACTGTTGAGTTATATAAAGGTTTACCTGTCTTATCTCTCTGGAATTCATAGTAAATGCCGGGAGAACGAACCAACTGGCTGACAATAACACGCTCTGCACCGTTGATAATGAATGTGCCCTGTTCTGTCATAAGCGGGAAGTCGCCCATAAAGATTTCCTGCTCTTTTACTTCGCCGGTTTCGTTGTTGATAAGTCTTACTTTTACCCTCAAAGGTGCTGCATATTTTGCGTCGCGTTCCTTACATTCTTCCACAGAATATTTCGGGTTATAGTCAAGTGAATAATCGAAAAATTCGAGTATCAAGTTGCCCGAGTGGTCTGTGATAGGGGAAACGTCGTGGAACACTTCCTTCAGACCTTCATCTAAGAACCATCTGTAGGAGTTTTTCTGCACCTCGATAAGGTTAGGCATATCTAAAACCTCATTGATTTTAGAATAACTGAGTCGGGTATTTTTGCCTAATTGTACCTCATGCACCATTCGTAAATCACCTCATTGAAAGAAATTATCTAAAGTATTATTATGAAAAAGGAGCATTTAAAAAATATTTCCTTTAATACTTGATTTTTATATTTTTATGTGCTATAATCTTCATTAGTCCGTCTGAAGCGGATAAGAAGCCCATAATAATACTATTATACAATATTACATGATATCACATAAAGTTTTTGGTGTCAATAGCCAATTTGAAAAAATTTCTAATTTTTATTTTACATATAAAAAGGGAAGGAAAAGGATATGTATAAATTTTTGGTGGAATGTGAGCATTTGCCGGTTCCGGTGGATTTTGTGAAAAATCACTTAAAAGATGCAAACGGAGCATATGTAAAGGTTTATCTTTACATTTTATATCTTGCAACGGTAAATCTGGAGATGAGTTTTTCTGACATTGCAAGGGAGTTAAATTTAATTGAGAGTGATGTTTTGAATGCCGTTGACTATTGGAAGAAGGCTGGGGTTTTAAACGAAGGTAACGAATGCATATATATAGGAAGAAAAGAACCCGAAATTAAAAATACAGTGGTAAGGGAAGAGAAGAAAGAAGTTATAAAGCCGGAATATGACAGCATTTGGGTGGCAAAGGAAATTGCTGAGTCGGTCGAGCTTTCTGATATGATGAATCTTTGTCAGGACATCTTCGGAAGAATTCTTGTAACAGGTGAAATGGAGTCGATTTACTGGTTTTACGACGGCCTTGGATTCTCCCCTGAGGCAATACTACTACTGCTTGAATACTGCATATCAAAGGGAAAGACTAATATGAAATACATCGAGAAAGTAGCGATTTCCTGGAGTGACCGAGGGGCAGTAGATGCGGACAAGGTATGCGAGATTATAAAGGAAGACGAAGAAAAGAACGGGTACCTTTATTCTTTAAGAAAGGTTATGGGAATTGCCGACCGTGCCCTTAGCCAGAGCGAAGAGAAATATCTTATGAAATGGCGAAACGATATGGCAATGAGCGAGGAAATGGTAGCACTAAGTTACGAATACTGCATTATCCAGACCGCAAGACTGTCATTTCCATATATGGATAAAATCATCGAAAGATGGTTCAAAGAAGGTATCCATGATATCGCCTCAGCTGAAGAGGATAACAGAAAATTTAAGGGTAAAAGAGAACAGACAAAGATTGATAATAAAGACTACGACGACCTTGAAAATTTAACAAAAGACAGGTTTAAAAACGAATAAAAAAGAGATGCTTAGCATCTCTTTTTTATTCGTCTTCCAATAATTTTCTTGCCATAAAGACACCCATGACAGACGCCATCATAAGGCCTCTTGTCCAGCCGCTGGCATCTCCTAAGCAGAAGAAGTTTTTAATACTTGTCTTTAAATTCGAGTCGATATTTACTTTGTTACTATAGAATTTAAGCTCAGGTGAGTAAAGAAGTGTTTCCACACTTGCAAAGCCGGGAACTACATGGTCAACCGCCTGAATGAAGTTTATGATGTTTAGCATAGTTCTATATGGAATCGCGGCGGTAATGTCACCTGCTACGGCATCGGGTAGAGTTGGCTTTACGTTAGACATACTAAGCTCTTTTGGCCAGGTGCGTTTGCCGTCTATGATATCGCCATAGCGTTGCACTAAGATATGGCCTGCTGCCAGCATGTTTGATAGTTCGCCGATTTTTTGTGCATATGCGATAGGCTGATTAAAGGGTGCGTTGAAGTTATGTGAGCAGAGGATTGCGAGATTGGTGTTTTCCGATTTTAAGTCTTTATATGAGTGACCGTTTACCACTGCTAAGTTATTGTCATAGTTTTCCTGACTCACAAACCCGCCCGGGTTCTGGCAGAAGGTTCTGACCTTGTTTTTAAAAGGTTGTGGGTAGCCAATCAGCTTGGATTCATATAAAACCTTGTTGATTTCCTCCATAACTTCGTTTCTGACCTCGACTCTTACACCGATATCAACTGTGCCGGGCTTGTGGACAACCTTGTGGTCTTCGCAGAGTTTTTCAAGCCAGTCAGCACCACGTCTTCCAACCGCCATAATGGTACGGTCGGCATAGATATCAAGGGAAGTATGAGCCTTATCAACACTCTCGATGCAAACACCTTTGCACTCACCGTTTTCTAAAATTATATCGTTACACTGATATCCGAACATAATCTCCACGCCATTATCCTGAAGATAGGTCTGGATTTTGTGGTAAATATCCTGTGCTTTTTCTGTCCCCAAATGTCGGATCGGGCAATCGACGAGCTTTAGACCTGCTTGGATTGCTCTTTTTCTGATATCCTTAATTTTGTCGGGGTTGGAAACACCTTCGATGAAGTTGTCAGCACCAAATTCAAGGTAGATGCTGTCGGCGTAGTTTATTAGCTCCTGAGCCTCTCCGAATCCGATGAGGTCAGGGAAATCTCCGCCAACATCAGGGCTTAAGGATAGTTTTCCATCGGAAAAAGCTCCGGCCCCTGAAAATCCGGTTGTGATGTGGCAAAAAGGCTTACAGTTTACACATTGTTTTGTTATGTTTTTAGGACAGTGCCTTTTTTCTACAGGCTGACCTTTCTCAACTATTACAATAGACTTTTTGCTGCCCTTTTTTATAAGCTCTAACGCTAAGAATATACCGGCAGGGCCGGCCCCGATAATTACTATATCTTTTTTCATAAAAACACCCCTTTTAATTATTTCGAAGGTACTATTATTTTATCATATGAGAATTTTATTGTCAAGGCGAAAGAAAAGAGGTTTCCCGGTGGGAAAACCTCCTGAAAATTATTTATTAAATCTTTCGATTATGTCAATAAAATTAAAGTTATTTGCATCGGATGTAATTGGGTTTACCGTAACCAAAACTTCGTGCATTTTGCCATCTTTTGGTAAACCTATCCATGAGGTCTGGTAGTTTGCGTTATAGACCGACTTTGTGGAAATCTCGGCAACTTCTCTTCCGTCAACCGATACCTTGGCGGATGCACCCGTGGTGCTGGCCTGATAAGATATACAAAAAGCGTCTGCGTTGGCGGTTGATTGGAATTTGAATTTTGCACCACCTGTAGTGGTTGTCATCGAACCTAAATTCTTATACGGGAAGTTACCACCTACAATATAATCTTTTTTAATTCTGCTTGAGTAGTTGGTTTCAAACTTTGTAGCAGTCCAGTTGTCCTTTGAATAGAAGATTCTGGGTGATGCCGCATTAATGCTTCCATATCTATAGTTTGCAATGACCGAATTGGTTTTTGTGGAAATATTTTGCGGTATTGTGAGTGCTCCTTCAAAGTCTTCGGAAAATCTTTCTTTTATGGCTTCTGCATAGAACTTATATCCACCGTGAACATCAAAGCCGCTGCCTGACCTTGAGTAGTAATTTGAAATGAACTTTTCAAAGGTAAGGGTTGAGTCCTTTTCGCATTCAGCAAGGTAATAGTCATACATATAATCATAGATATTTATTGATGTCAAGCCGTAAGCCTTTGCAACTTCTTCTTTTGCGGTGATTGTTTCGCCTTCTGTTTCTATAAATTCCTCTTTGTCAAGTGGTTGAGGTGCATAAAGGAAGATAATTGCAGGCACTTTTTCGAGCTTCAGGCTCTGTCTTACCATGGATTCCATATACATATTTGACTGGTCATATGTAAGATAATCGTCATTTGCAGCGAACTCGATAAATACTACATCAGGGTTAAAGGCTGCTATGTCTTCTTGGTATCTCATAGCGCCATAGATTGAGGTTGTACCGTCACAACCGGCACATACTGTTATAATATTTTTATCGGGGTATTGTTTTTTAAACATTTCTCTTACTGTGATTATCCACGAACTGTTGCCGGCACGGGTTAAGGAACCACCGATAAAACCAATTACATAATCTTCCTTCTTAACTGGTTTTTCCGGGGTGTCGCCTGATGATAATTTTTCGCAAATTCTTACAGCTAAGATTAATGATTGCTCACGTGTTGCAGAACCGTAGCCGCGAGCTGCATCTTCGTCATTTGCGGGTTTTGGTGCAAAATGTGTTGCCGATACGCCCGATATTACACCCTTTGCGGCCATAAAGTAAACCGAATCTTTTGCCCAGGATGAAATTAAATCGTCATCGGCAAAGGTTTTGGGTTTTTCAAAGTCAGGCAATTTTTCTAAAGTGAACGACGCCTGATATGCGCGGGCAAGCATTGTTGAGGCCTGCTCGCGAGTTAAAAAGCTCGCCGGTGAGAAGGTGTTTTCGGTGGTGCCGTTTGTAATTCCCAAAGCATACGCTTTTAAAATTTCGGGATTCTGGGTATCGGAAAATGGATTATCTGATACCTCATCAGCCGTCTTTTGTGAAAGTGATTCGTATAGTTTTACCGAAATTTCTGCAAATTCTTCCCGGGTCACCTTTTGGGTAAAGTCTGAATTTTTAAGAATTTCAGGTATCAGGTTAAGGTTTTCTGCCTTCTCAAGTTCAGATACCGCCCAATCAGATGCATTTTGCCACGTTGAGTCTTCTGCGGATGTCATAACTGTCAAGTTAAGAATAATTGCAAGTGTAAAAAGAAATGATAAAATTTTCTTCATATTATATTCTCCTTTAATATTCAAAAGTACATAAACATTATATATTGTTCTGCTGGGTCATTCAAGTGTGAAAATGTATGAAAATACTATTATTTATTCGTGCAGTTTTTACAAGGGGAGAGAGTGTTGCAACAAGGATTTTTTCGTTGAAGAATGAATAAATTATGGTTGCGTTTTAGGAGAAAATATGTTAAAATATATAATAGGAAATTTTCGGATTTTTTTGTTTGATATTTCGATTATTGGAGGTATTATGATGCTAACAAGAATTGCAGATAAATCTGATGTTAAAAATATAAGAAGAATTTGGGAGAATAACCGTGGGGCAAGTGCCTTTTCGGGTTGGTTTTTCGATAAGGTGTTTTATAGTGGAAACGCCGTGGTTTTAAAAGACGATAACGACACTGTTATGTGCTCATCTACAATTCCTTATAAAATGAGCTTTAGGGGACAGGAAATTGACTCATCCTATATTGCAGGGATTATCGCAAATCCTGAGGATAAAACCATAAAAAATATGGATATTTTAATGGCGGATACGCTTTCTTTTTTGAAGGATAAGGCAATAGCGTTTACTGTCCCTGAAGACTACAAGCTTTTTGAAAGATATGGATTTTCCCTGTGTTATGAATATAAACAGTATGATATTAGTCCTGAGGATTTGCCATTGTTTGAATTTTCGGGTAAAATTGAAAGACCGGAATCGGCTGATAAGGAAACGCTGGAGAAACTTAAAAAGATTTATAAAAGATTTACCCAAAATAAAAACGGGTATACCATAAGAGAAGATAACGAATGGAAGCTCGTAATTGACGATTTATATAATAACTTTGGCGGAAAATGTGCTATATATAAAAATGAAAATGATGAGGTTTTAGGCTATATATTATATGTAATCAGGGACAGTAAAATGTGGGTGTATGAGCTTGCATACTCAAGACGTGAAGGCTATGAGGGACTTATGGCATTTATCAGGATGCATCAAAATGTGATCTCAAGAGTGATTTTAAAAATGCCGTCGGATGATTTATCATACCTGAGTTTTTTAGATGAGCGACGCTCTGTTAATCTTTGCCCCTTTGCTATGGCAAGAATCCTTGATGTAAAGGTGATTTTGAAGCTCTATCGTGACATCGCCCCCGAAGGGTTAAGACTCCAGATAATAGATCGGGTAATTGAGAAAAATAACCACACCTTTACCTTTACAAAGGGCGATGTTATTACAATCGAAACCGATGCTAACGTTGTAACCGACATCGGTACGTTTACCCAGATTGCGTTGGGGTATATGAGTGTAGAGGACGCGTTTTCCCTCGACCTTATAAAGGGTGACGCGGATTTATTAAAAGCGTTATTTAAAAAGCAAACTACATATGTAAATATGTTAAATGCTTAAAAATTTCAAAGGAGTGTAAATTATGGTATATGTATTGCTTGCAAACGGCTTTGAAGAAATAGAGGCACTTACCCCCGTTGATATTATGAGACGAGCAGGGATTGAAGTTAAAACTGTGACAATCACCGACGAACTTGAAGTTTTGGGTGCTCATAATATCAAGGTAGAGGCCGATATAAAATTAGGGGAAATAAACCGTGAGAAAATGGATTTACTAATGCTTCCGGGCGGTGCGGGACACGTAAATCTTGACGAGTGCCGGGAGGTTCATGACCTCATAAACTATGCAGTGGAAAACGGAAAATATGTTGCAGCAATTTGTGCCTCCCCGTCGATTATCGGCAAAATGGGAATATTGAAAGGTAAGAAGGCTACAGCATTCCCCGGCTTTGAAAAGTTCTTAAAAGGTGCCGAGGTTGTGGCCGATAAGGTGGTAGTGGATGGTAATATTATTACCGCAAAAGGTGCCGGTGCATCTGCTGAATTTGGATTTTCAATTGTTGAAAAGCTTATTGATAAGAAAACTGCCGACCAACTAAAGGAGACTATGCAGTATTGAATAAGAATGAATTAAGAACCAGGTTAAAAAGCCTTCGGGCAGAGCTCGATAGGGACACTAAAATAGATAAAAGTAACCGGATATTTGAAAGGATTTCGAAAACGCCCGATTTTCTTGAGTCTGATGTTGTAATGATTTATATGTCCCTTGGAAATGAAGTGGAAACCGAAAAACTCATTGAATATGCCTTAAAAATCGGGAAAAATGTATTGGTTCCGGTGACTCGGGGAGAGGATATTTTACCGTGTAAAATTGAAAATCCCGACGATGTGGTAATCGGAAAATTCGGGATACGAGAACCGAGGGCTCAAAACATCTGGCAAGGAGAAATTGATTTGGTAATCGTTCCGGGTCTTGGATTTTCAATGTCGGGCGGCAGAATCGGGTTCGGCAAAGGCTATTACGACAGATTCCTTGAAAAAAGAGATACGAAAAAAATCGCCCTCGCTTATTCCTTTCAGATTGTAGAAGACACTTTTTCTGATAAATTTGATATACCGATGGATATGATCATTACCGAAGAGGAGCTGATATGTTGTGAAAAAAGACAATAGGGAATTTTCTCTTGCTTGGTGGCTTATCTTCATTATGATTTTGGGTGCGGCAATTTTACCTTTTTTGTGGATACCCATATATTCTAAAGACAAGCAATATGCGTTTTCCTGCGTTGGCGAGATTTTAATTGTTTTAATACCGACTTTTGTGGGACTTATTTATCTTGGGAAAAATAGAGAACTCAGCCATATGGGTTTTAGAGGGTTTTCGCCAAAACTCATTCCTTTTGTGATGTTTTTGGCGGCTTTTGCGCAGCCGTTTTTAAACCTTTTAACAATTCCGGTGTCAATGCTTTCAAGGCTTCTTTTTGATGTGGAAAAGACGGTGGGAGCTATTCCGGTAAACAGAAGAGAATGGGTGTATGCGATTGCTTCGGTTGCGATTTTAGCACCCCTTTTAGAGGAGCTGGTTTTTCGTGGGATTCTTCTGAATCTTTTTAGTAAATATGGTACCCTGACGGCACTTTTTATGACATCCCTTGCCTTTTCCATGATGCATTTTAGCCCGGAAACTGCGGTTTTAATGTTTTTCCTGGGATTTTTGCTGGGAGTTATAAGACTCTCGACCGGCTCGGTCTGGGCGGCGGTAATTGCCCATTCGGTCAATAACATTATGGCGTTTTTGCCAAGTGTTATTCCGGAGCTCTACGAAAAAATTACAAATCCCGTAATTTTGGCAGAAATAATTCTTTTCCCTGTGATGCTTATTTTCTTATTAAAGCTATCGCCAAAAGAGAGGATTGATGAGATAAAATTAGAGCCGGAGAAAAGGGCGGGATTTTCCTTGGGAAAACTCCTTAGTATTTTGGTATATTCAGGATATGCTGGGATAATCATGGCAATAAAACTAATAAAATCAATGGTCTACTATATGTAAAAAGTGAGGGGAATAAAGATGCTTTTTGATTCGCATGCCCACTACACCAGTGAGCAGTTTTCAGAGGATTTAGACGAGGTTTTATCAAAGATGCGGGAAAACAGAGTGGGGTATATAATGAACGCCTGCTCAGAGATTCGTGAGTTTCCTGAAATTAAAAAACTGATTGAAAAATATGATTTTATCTATGGTGCTATAGGCGTTCATCCCCATGAGGTGGGAGGAATGACCGATGGCGATTTAGAAAAAATATCGGAAATATCACAGCACCCGAAAGTAAAGGCAATAGGCGAAATCGGGCTTGACTATTACTACGACAACTCACCGAGGGATATTCAGAGACTTTGGTTTTCGTGTCAACTTGACCTTGCGGTAAATTTGAATATGCCGATAATAATTCACGACCGTGATGCACATAAGGACACTATGGACATATTAAAAGACCACAATGTCAAGGCGGTGGGGGGAGCGTTCCATTGCTTTACAGGTAGTGTTGAGATGGCAAAAGAGGTATTGGAGCTGGGGCTTGATATTGCGTTTGGCGGGTCATTAACCTTCAAAAACGCTCAAAGACCAATTGAGGTGGCAAAATATGTGCCGATAGATAGAATTTTAATCGAAACCGACTGCCCATATCTTACGCCGGTACCTTTTCGTGGAAAGAGAAACAGCTCACTATATGTTCATCTTGTTGCCGAAAAGATAGCCGAGGTTAAGGGGATTGAGGTTTCTGAGGTTATAAAAAAGACAACTGATAATGCAAAAAGATGTTTTAGAATAGAGGAGGAAAATTAAAATGAGTGCAATGAACATAGCGTATAAGTACCAAAACAGTTTATATTTAAATCTTACCAACAGATGCACAAATAAGTGTAAATTCTGCATAAGATTTACACCGTCAGGGGTGGATAACATCGACCTCTGGCTTGAACATGAGCCGACGGTGGAGGAGATTATAAATGCGTTGGACGATGCGGGATTTGAAAACTATCCTGAAATCGTAATCTGTGGCTACGGCGAGCCGCTTCTTCGTATTGATGCGGTGTTAGAGGTTGCAAAATACATAAAATCCAAAAAGGATATCAAGATAAGGGTAAACACAAACGGTCACGCGAACCGGTTTGCAGGCAGGGATGTAACCCCTGAAATGAAGGGCTTGATTGACACCATTTCAATCAGTTTAAATGCCGAGAACGCCGAAAAATATCAGGAAATATGCCTTTGTGATTACGGCGAGGAAGGATTTTATGAGATGTTAAAATTCGCATCATGTGCAAAGAATTATGTGCCTGATGTAACCTTGAGTGTTGTCGATGTAATTGGCGAGGATGCGATAGAAAAATGCAGAAAAATTGCCGAAGAAATTGGAGTAAATTATAGGGTAAGAGAATATTCTGAATAAGATTTAGCATTTTAAAATTCACCTTCTTTTGGAGGTGAATTTTTTAGTGCATAAATTGTTAATTTTGCTTGCATTTTCCTTTAAAAAGTGATATAATTAAAGGGAGTTTAAAAATGATTTTAATGTATTTTTAAAAGACCGCAAAACAAAATGAAAAATCCTTTCAGGAGGTACGTTTTTAATGGCTAAAAAAGTTAAAGAAAAAGAATTGGATATGTCGGTTTTAGAGAACCAGAAAATAGTCGATGTTGAGCTAAACAGCGAAATGAAAAGCTCCTATATCGACTATGCAATGAGTGTAATTGTAAGCCGAGCATTACCCGATGTAAGAGATGGTATGAAGCCTGTTCATAGAAGAATTTTATATGATATGTACGAGGCGAATTTATTATACGAAAGTGATTTCAGAAAATCTGCGGCAACTGTCGGTGACGTTTTAGGTAAATACCACCCACACGGCGACAGCTCTGTTTATGATGCCATGGTTAGAATGGCACAGGATTTTTCTTTGAGATATCCGCTAGTGTTTGGTAAGGGTAACTTCGGTTCGGTAGATGGTGACCCGCCTGCAGCTTACCGTTACACAGAAGCAAAGATGGCAAAGATTGCGGCTTTAATGTTATCCGACATCGAAAAGGAAACAGTTGACTATGTTCCAAACTACGACGATAAGAGAAAAGAACCTGATGTATTGCCGTCAAGATTCCCGAATCTTTTGGTAAATGGTTCATCGGGTATCGCCGTTGGTATGGCAACCAACATCCCACCTCATAACCTATCCGAAACTATAGATGGTATTGTTGCGGTAATTGACGACCCATATATTACAATGGACGAGCTTATGGACCACATAAAAGGTCCGGACTTCCCGACCGGTGGTGTTATTATGGGTATGAGCGGAATCAGAAGCACATACCAGACAGGCCGTGGCAGAATAATCGTAAGAGCGAAAGCCGAGATTGAGGAATTAGAAGGCGGAAGAACGAGAATTGTTGTATCCGAGCTTCCGTATCAGGTAAATAAAGCAAGACTTGAAAAGCATATAAACGAGTTGGTGCGTGATGGTAAAATCGACGGAATTTCCTCGACTCGTGACGAATCGGACGAAAATATGCATTTTATCATAGAACTAAAGAGAGATGCAAACCCGAATGTGGTTTTAAATAACCTCTTTAAGTTTACCCAGATGCAGGAAACTTTTGGTGCGATTTTGATTGCCCTTGTAGATAAAGAGCCGAAGGTTTTAAATCTTCGTGAGATGATCGACTACTATATCGCACACCAGAAGGACGTAATCGAGAGAAGAACCGCCTTTGATTTAAGAAAAGCAGAGGAAAGAGCTCACATCTTGGAAGGATATAAGATTGCACAGGATAACATTGACGAGGTTATATCAATAATCCGTGCATCAAAGTCTATTGCTGATTCGAAAGTTGCCTTGATGGAAAGATTCAGCTTGTCGGATGAGCAGGCGACCGCCATTGTTCAGATGCAACTTGGCCGACTCTCGGGTATGGAGCGTGAAAAGATTGAGAACGAGCTTTCAGAATTAAACGAAAAGATTAAGGAATTTAAGGAAATTTTGGCCGATGAAAGCCTTGTGCTTGCGATTGTTCGTGAAGATCTTTTGAAAATCAAGGATAAATATGGCGATGAAAGACGTACCGAAATCACAATGGTACACGATGAATTAGACATTGAAGATTTGATTGATGAAGAGGAAATCGTTGTAACCTTAACCCATAGCGGTTATACAAAGAGAGTGCCTGTTGACACCTATAAATCTCAACACAGAGGCGGTAGAGGTATCACCGGTCTTACAACCCGTGAGGAGGACTTTGTTGAGCATATCTTCACAACCTCGACCCATAACACAATCCTGTTCTTTACAACAAGAGGCGTTGTATATCGCTTGAAGGGTTATCAGATTCCTGAGGGCGGAAGACAGGCAAAGGGTACGGCTATTGTGAACCTGTTGCCGCTTGAGGCAGGCGAAAAGATTACTGCCATGATGCCTGTTGCTGAGTTTGAAGAGGGTAAATACTTAACCTTTATTACCAAGAACGGTACAATTAAAAAGACCGACCTTATGGATTATTCAAGGATCAGAGCCGGAGGTTTAAGAGCGATTGAGCTGGTAGAGGGCGACGAGCTTATCACCGTTAAGCTTACCAATAACGAATGTAATATTATCATTGTTACCAGAAACGGCATGGCAATCCGCTTTGACGAAAAAGATGTCCGTGCTATGGGTAGAACCGCCCGTGGTGTCAGAGGTATCAAGCTTTCGGGTGATGACTATGTTGTTGGGGCATGTATTGCAAAAGAGGGTTCAAAGCTATTGGTTGTTACCGAAAACGGCTACGGTAAAAAGACAGAGCTATCTGAATATAAAGTCCAAAACCGTGGCGGTAAGGGTATATTTACCTACAAGATTACCGAAAAGACAGGTAAGGTTGCAGGAACAAGAACTGTTACCGACGAAGACGATATTATGCTTATTACCTCAGAGGGCGTGCTAATCAGAATGCACACTGAAGAAATCAGTACCTTTGGAAGACAGACTCAAGGCGTTAGAATTATGCGTCTTGATGATGGTGTGAGCCTCGTTAGTATGGCAAAGACCACCCGAGAAGAGGAAGGGGAAGAGATTGAGGAAACCCCGGTAACAGAAGAATAACGGAGAGTGACAGAGATGTTTAAAAAAACACTTGCAATTTTAATGGCGGCAATGACAATTTTTGCATCAGGCTGCGGAGAGGACTCGGATAAAAATAAAGAGCACGAAACATCATATACCACGACTGAGGGAAAGGTCGAAGAGCCGGAAAAGACAGAAGATGAGGCTCAAGAGCCAATAAAGGCAGAAGAAAATGTTGACCTATATGCGAATAAAGTTTTCTTCACAATCAAGATGGCAGACGGTGGAGTTATGAAGGGCGAGATTTATCCAGACCTTGCCCCTATAACCGTCGAAAACTTTATTACTCTATGTGATAAGAATTTTTATAACGGGCTGATATTCCATAGAGTCATAGAAGGATTTATGATTCAGGGTGGCGGATTTACCCCTGATATGGAGCAGGTTGAGGCACCGTCGATTGAGGGTGAATTTTTAGCAAACGGCGTTG
The DNA here is from genome assembly GCA_045603125.1 of Clostridia bacterium. GTDB lineage: Bacteria > Bacillota > Clostridia > UBA1381 > UBA1381 > CAKSFT01. The sequence continues at coordinate 20,957 of JAZULN010000112.1, forward strand.
AAAATAACTTAAAGCACGAGCGAGGCGTTCTTTCCATGGCAAGAACTAATGTTATGGACTCGGCATCGAGTCAGTTCTTCATTATGCATGATGTGGCACCTCACTTAGACGGCGAATATGCAGCCTTTGGAAGAATAACCGAAGGGTTTGACGTGTTAGATAAGATTGCTAAAACCGAAACGGGGGTATACCAGAATATAATGCCCGATGTTCCGGTTACACCGCAGGTTATCGAAACCATTACTATAGAGAGATAGGAGAAAAATTATGGCAAATATATTGATTACAATGAAAAACGGCGACACTATGGAGGCGGAGCTATATCCTGAAATCGCACCAAAAACTGTGGAAAATTTCTTAGGACTTATCGAGGATAAATTCTTTGACGGACTTATTTTTCATAGAGTTATCGAAGGTTTTATGATTCAGGGCGGCGGATATGATGAGTCGGGGGCTCATAAGGAATGTCCGTCGATTAAGGGTGAATTTAAATCAAACGGATTTGAGAATAACCTAAAGCACGACAGAGGCGTATTATCAATGGCAAGAACCATGATAAAGGACTCAGCATCAAGCCAGTTCTTTATTATGCACAAAGCCGCACCTCACTTAGACGGTGAGTATGCAGCATTTGGTAAGGTAATAAAGGGACTTGAGGTAATCGATAAGATTGCAACTACCCCGACAGATTATATGGATAACCCGCTAGAACCTCAGGTTATTGAATCTATCAGAGTGATATGAGTATTTCGCCGTGGGGCGAAATCAGTGAAGAGTGAAAAGGGAATAGTGAAGAGGTAGGGTATGAAAATCGCATGTGCGATTTTCATATGATTTGATGTAGGAGTTGGCGTCTTCGACAACCCGTTGTTGGTTTGAATGAGTTAGAATTTGTAAGGAATGCAGTTATGCATTCCGATGCAAAACGGATAAATCCGTTCCCTGCGATGAGGTGAATTATTATCTTTACACAAAAAAGAACGCACAAAGTTTTGTGCGTTCTATGTGATTTTTAAAACTCATTTATTTTGATTTTTTGGTAGGTTTCTTTTCGGGCGATTCGGCTTTTGAAGTAGATTTTTTAGCACAGGTTCTTTTAGCCGATGCCGGCTTTTGGGGAGCTTTCGTGGGTTCATGAAATTCTATTGCCGATATGAACTTTTCAAGGATTTCCTTGTTACCTAAAATTTCAATTTTCTTGGAATCTAAGGAAAGCTTACCCGATAAAACCTTTAAAAGGTCAGCGTATCCGGACGTGATTTTAACATCGGAGTCATAGTAGTTATATGGCTCGACGTTTAGTGTCTGGTCTTTATATTCGATATAAAAAATCCCGCCTGAATCCTTGTTGGAAATGGTTAACTCAATGGCAAAACTATCATCAAAAGCGGTATTATCAAATTTGGTAATACCTGATTTGATATTTTCGAATGCTTCAAAATAATTCATAAAATTACCTCCTTAAAGTTTAATATTAAAGTTAGTATATAATATTTTTCCCTGAATGTCAAATATTATAGATATATCGGACTCAAAAACAGTATGGCAAATATCGACAAAATATTCGGGAAAAATTTTTATATTTTAATAATATATACTATTGACAAACTGACTTTAGTATGATAAAATTTTGCAATATAAAGACATATGTGCGCATATGACGGACTGCGGAGGTGGATTATGAACACGACTTATCTTACGGTAGATTCCAAGATTGTACCGGGGGTATATCTTAAGGTTGTTGAGGCGAAGATGAAGATTTCATCGGGCAAATACGCATCTGCCAACGAGGCCATAAAAGAGGTCGGCATAAGCAGAAGCACCTTCTATAAATATAAGGATTATGTATTTGCCGCAAGCGAAATCGACAGGGATAGATTAGTGACCCTGGAGTTCACCCTTGACGATATTGCCGGGGTGCTATCAAAGATACTAAACATTTTGGCGGAAAATAAGACAAGCGTTTTGACAATCAATCAAAATATTCCGATAAATGACGTAGCAAATGTTACCATTACATTTAAAATGGAGAATATAGACGAAGATTTGGAAAATGTGACAGCTGTTTTAAAAAAGTTAGACGGCGTAAATAAAGTAAGAGTTATAGCGATGAACTAAGGAGGAAAAGACGTGGCAAAAGTTGCGATTATGGGCTTCGGCACAGTAGGAAGCGGTGTTTATGAGATACTAAGCACTAAGAATTTTAAAAAGGCTTTAGGCGAGGACTTTGAAGTAAAACGTATTTTGGATATAAGAGATTTCGACGAGCCAAAGGGACTTTTCACAAAAGAGTTTGACGATATTTTAGGTGATAGTGAAATAACAATAGTTGCCGAGGTTATGGGCGGACTTCACCCTGCTTACGAGTTTACAAAAAAGCTTTTGGAAAGCGGAAAGAGTGTTGTAACATCAAATAAAGAGTTGGTGGCAACCTACGGAACAGAGCTTTTGGAAATTGCCAGAAAAAATGATGTAAGATATCTTTTCGAGGCAAGTGTTGGCGGCGGAATACCGGTAATTGCTGCAATGACAAATAATCTGGGTGCAAATAAGATTACAAAAATCGCAGGAATTTTGAACGGTACAACAAACTATATCTTAACCGAAATGTTTACCAAGGGTAAGGATTTTTCAGAGGTCTTAAAGAAGGCTCAGGAATTGGGATATGCTGAAAGAAACCCTGCAGCCGACGTTGAAGGGCATGATGCCTGCAGAAAGATTGCGATTTTATCCTCACTTGCCTGGGGTAAGTTTGTTGATTACAGGGAAATTTCAACAGAGGGAATTGTTGATATCACTTTAGAAGATGTTAAATACGCAGAAAAACTAAATTCCGTAATAAAGTTAATCGGTTATGCAGATATAGACGAAAAAGACAGAGTTTATGCAAGAGTAAGCCCGATGATGATTGAAAATTCAAATCCGATTTCGGGTGTAAATGATGTATTTAATGCTGTTATGGTATCTTGTGATAATTTAGGTGATGCTATGTTCTACGGCAGAGGAGCAGGAAAGCTTCCAACTGCATCGGCGGTGGTTTCAGATATTTTAGAATGTCAAAAGCATAAGGTTATGCATAATATATTGTGGGAAGAAACCAAAGAGAATTTCATGGTTTCAGATGACGAAAAGGAAGTTAAATATTTTGTTCGCATAAAAGGAGAAAATGCCAAATTCGCTGATTTTTCAGAAGTTAATGTTGGAATTTCGGGCGAAAAGGCATACATCATGCCGAAGATGACCGAGAAGGCCTTTAAAGAATTTACAGAAGGTGTAGAGCTTTTATCAAAGATAAGGGTGTTTGAATAATGGTCGAGGTCAGAGTGCCGGCATCTACTGCGAATATGGGAACCGGTTTTGACAGCTTTGGTGCGGCATTAGGATTATATAATACAATTTCGGTTAAGGAAATAGACAAGGGGCTTGTGATTAAAACCTTTGGTATGGATGAGTATGTGGCGACGGGTGAGAATAATCTTATTTACCGTGCTATAATGAAGGTTTTTGATTATGTAGGTTACGAAAGACGTGGGTTATCGATATACCAAAAAAGCGATATCCCGAAAACACGGGGTCTTGGCAGCAGCAGTGCCTGTATTGTAGGCGGAATGGTTGCGGCAAATCATATATCAGGAAAAAAGCTTGACTATAAAAAAATCCTGGAGCTTGCCACCGAGATGGAGGGCCATCCCGACAATGTTGCACCGGCACTATATGGTGGTTTTTGTATATCGGCAAAGACCGATGACGGGGTGTTTGTAAAAAGCATAAAACCGCAGGGGAATATGCAGTATGTTGCAATGATACCCGAGTATTTTGTGGCCACTAAAAAGTCAAGGCAGTTGCTGCCAAAAACTATCAACCTTCCCGATGCGTCACATAATATTGCAAGAGCGTCAGCCTTTGCGGTGGCAATGGCAACAGGCAAGCACGAAGGCTTAAGAGAACTTGTAAATGACAGACTTCATCAGCCATATCGTGCAGCTTGTATTGAGGGTATGTATGATATCTTTGACGAGGGATACCGGTTAGGTGCTATGGCAATGTATTTAAGCGGGTCCGGACCTACCATTATTGCTATGGTAGACGGAAAAAGTGACGAATTTATATTGAAGATGAAGGAATTTTTTGAGAAAGCCTCGATGAAATATGTGTTAAAAGACCTATCTATAGATAATGTGGGTACGGTTTTAAAATATAAAGTTTAAAAAAGAGTACACATTTTGAAAGGAATGATTATAAATGAGTTTAATTGTACAAAAATTCGGTGGTTCATCAGTAAGAGATGCCGAGAGAGTGATGAATGTTGCAAGACGAATTATCGCAACATACGATGAAGGAAATGATGTAATCGTTGTAGTTTCGGCACAGGGCGATACTACCGACGATTTAATCGAAAAGGCAAAGGAGATAAATCCGGCACCATCCAAAAGAGAGATGGATATGCTTTTATCAACAGGTGAGCAGATTTCAATATCCCTTCTTGCAATGGCAATCGAAAAGCTGGGACGTCCTGTAATTTCACTAACCGGCTGGCAAATCGGCATAAATACCGACAGTAAATATTCGGCGGCGAGAATTAAACACATAAATACAGAAAGATTAAGAAACGAAATCGATAAAAAGAGAATAGTTATCGTTGCAGGTTTTCAGGGTATCAACAGATTCGATGATATCACAACTTTGGGTAGAGGTGGCTCTGATACATCAGCGGTAGCACTTGCTGCGGCTATGGGTGCAGACCTTTGTGAAATCTATACCGACGTTGACGGGGTATACACAGCCGACCCGAGAATTTGTAAAAACGCATATAAATTAGACGATATTTCATATGATGAAATGTTGGAGCTTGCATCACTCGGTGCTAATGTTTTACATAACCGTTCGGTTGAAATGGCAAAAAAATATAAGGTGAAAATGTCGGTAAGATCAAGTCTTAATAATAATGAGGGTACATACGTTAAGGAGGTAAATCAAGTGGAAAAGATGTTAGTTAGAGGTGTTACAAGAGATAATGACTGTGCAAGAATTGCACTTTGCGGTATAGAGGATACTCCGGGAAAAGCTTTTGAAGTTTTTGCACTTTTGTCAAAGCACAACATAAGTGTTGACTTAATTATCCAGTCAATCGGTAACGGTATTTCAAAAGACATCAGTTTCACTGTTTCAGAGGGCGATTGTGATGAAGCAGTAAGAATCCTGGAGGACGAAAACAATGCCTTGAAGTTTGATGCTATTAAGTGGTCAAAGGATGTATCTAAGGTGTCAATCGTAGGCACAGGTATGATGAGTAGTGTTGGTGTTGCATCAACCATGTTTGAAGCACTATTTAATGCAAACATCAACATCAATATGATTGCTACATCTGAAATCAAGATTTCTGTTTTGGTTGACCAGAAGGATGCGGAAAGAGCAGTAGTTGCAATCCACGATAAGTTCATGATTTGAGGACAATATGGAAGATAAAATAATAGGTAGAAATCCCGTTATGGAGGCCATTCGCTCGGGTCGTGAAATCGAGAAGATTTTCATTAAAAAAGGTCCGCAGGAAGGGTCTATCGTTTCTATCATAAAAAAGGCGAAGGATCAGGGGATTATTATAACCGAAGTCGATCGCCAGAAGCTTGATAACATGGCAGAAGGTGAAAACCATCAGGGCATAATTGCCGTTGCGGCAGTTTGCGAATATGTTTCGGTTAAGGAAATTCTGGATCGGGCAAGAGAAAAGGGAAAAGCTCCTTTTGTAATCATCTGCGATAAGATTACCGACCCCCATAATTTGGGTTCAATTATCAGAACGGCAAACTGTGTGGGAGCGGACGGAGTTATTATTCCAAAAAGAAACAGTGTTGGGCTAAATGCAGTAGTTGCCAAGACCTCAGCCGGGGCTTTAGAATATACTCCGGTTGCTAAAGTCACAAACATTGCCCGAACCCTTGATGAATTAAAGGAAGAAGGGCTTTGGATTGCCGGTGCTGATATGGACGGAAGTACTATGTATAAAAATGACCTAAAGGGTGCTTTAGGGCTTGTTATCGGCTCGGAAGGCGAAGGAATCAGCCGCCTTGTTAAGGAAAAGTGTGACTTTTTGGTAAGTATCCCGATGTTTGGTGAGATTAACTCGCTAAATGCATCGGTTGCGGCGGCGATTTTAATGTATGAAGCAGCAAGACAAAAGGAAATGTAAAATTTAGGGAATGTAAAAAAATCCAGACCGCAAAACTGAGAAATTAATGTAAAAAATGAGAAATATTGAGAAAAATCTCAAGAATTTAAGTTTATATTTAATTTTTTCGTTTTGCTATAAAACAAAATCGTCGCTCGGCGTACCTTTGTACGCTCTCGGATAACCAAAAGCAATGCTTTGTCTTGCTTTTGCTCATTTGTTTTATTCTGAAGCATTTTTTCCTATTCCCTAAAAGAGTTCGTAAAATTTTACAATCCTTAAGCGTTAGGGAGGAATTTATTATGAAAGCGGTTATAACAGTTGTAGGACAAGATAAGACCGGAATTATTGCGAAGGTCAGCAATGTTTTATACGAAAACGACATAAACATTTTAGACATTTCTCAAACCATTATGGAAGATATGTTTACTATGATTATGATGGTTGATATGAAGAGTGCAAAAACCCGTGAAGTTACAGAAAAACTGGGCAAAGTTTCCGAAGAAATGGGTGTTTCAATCCATCTTCAGAACGAGGAAGTTTTTAAGTCAATGCACCGTATATAAGGAGAGGCAAAAATGATAAATTCATGGGAGATTTTAGAAACTATCAATATGATAGATAAGGAAAACCTGGATATTCGAACCATCACCATGGGGATTAACTTAAAAAGCTGTGCTGATCCTGATGTAGACAGGGCTTGCGAAAAGATTTATAAAAAAATCACAGCCTATGCAAAGGATTTGGTAAAGGTTGGCGAGGATATTGAGGAAAGCTTCGGGATTCCAATTATAAATAAGCGAATCTCGGTAACACCGATTGCAACTCTGGTTGATGCTTTGGATGAGCCGACAGTAGAAAAATGCGTAAAAATCGCAAAAGCTTTAGATAAGGCAGCCCACGACGTTGGGGTAAATTTTATCGGCGGCTACACTGCATTGGTGCATAAAGACTACACCAAGGGCGAGAGGATTTTAATTGAGTCAATTCCACAGGCTCTTACCGAAACCGAGCTTGTGTGTTCCAGCGTAAATGTTGGGTCGACCCGTGCCGGTATCAATATGGATGCTGTTTATCAAGTGGGGCATATTGTAAAAAAAGCGGCCGAGATGACTGCCGATACTGCAGGGTTTGCCTGTGCAAAGCTTGTGGTATTTTGTAACGCTGTTGAGGATAACCCATTTATGGCAGGTGCATTTTTGGGAGAAGGCGAAGGCGAGTGCGTTATAAATGTAGGGGTAAGCGGTCCCGGTGTTGTTAAGTGTGCATTGGAAAAGGTAAAAGGCGAGCCTTTCGGGGTTGTTGCCGAAACTATTAAAAAGACTGCATTTAAGATTACACGTATGGGTCAGCTTGTTGCTCAGGAAGCGTCAAAAAGACTAAATGTGCCTTTCGGTATTGTGGACTTGTCTTTAGCACCAACTCCGGCTGTGGGAGATAGTGTTGCATATATATTAGAAGAAATGGGTTTGGAAAAGTGCGGAACTCATGGCACAACCGCCGCTTTGGCACTCTTAAACGATGCTGTTAAAAAGGGCGGCGTTATGGCGTCATCTTACGTAGGCGGATTATCAGGTGCGTTTATACCGGTTAGCGAAGATGCAGGAATGATTGACGCCGCAAAAATAGGTGCACTTACCTTAGAAAAGCTCGAGGCAATGACCTGTGTATGCTCGGTTGGACTCGATATGATAGTTGTCCCAGGTGATACATCTGCTGCTACAATTTCTGCAATCATTGCCGATGAGGCGGCGATTGGTATGGTAAATTCAAAGACTACAGCGGTAAGAATAATCCCGGCACCTGGCAAAAAGGTTGGGGATATAGTTGAATTTGGCGGACTTTTGGGTACAGGTCCTGTTATGCCTGTAAAAGAATATAGCAGTGAGGAATTTGTTGCAAGAAAGGGAAGAATTCCGGCACC
>JAZULN010000113.1:0-6226 GCA_045603125.1 Clostridia bacterium
GGACTACCTGAAATTGACGAGGCAAAGGTTTTAAAGGAGCTGGTTTGCGAGCTTCAAGGCGTAACAACCCTTCCCTTACAAATTGACAGCACGACACCTGAGGCATTGGAAGTGGCATGTCGGGTATATAACGGAAAGCCGATAATTAACTCGGTAAACGGCAAAGAAGAGAGCATGAGCCAAATCTTCCCTATCGCAAAAAAATACGGAGCGGCAGTTGTTGCATTAACACTTGACGAAAACGGCATCCCAGAAAGTGCTGAGGATAGATTAAAAATTGCAGAAAAAATTATTTGTCGTGCAGAGGAGTATGGGATTCAAAAGTCTGATATTTTAGTCGACTGTCTGACCCTTTCGGCGTCCACAAATCAGGAAAATGTATTAGAAACCACCCGTGCAATAACATTAGTTAAGGAAAAACTTGGCGTAAAGACTGTTTTAGGGGTTAGTAATGTTTCATTTGGCCTTCCTAACCGTGATATCATAAACTCGACATTCTTAGCCATAGCCTTTGGTGCCGGTCTTGACATGCCAATAATGAACCCGTCATCCAAGGATTACATGAAGGTTATTTCTGCATATAAAGTCTTGAATAATCAGGATAAATCGGCATCAGAATACATCGAAAAATTCTCAAATAAAGAGGCTGTTTTTGAGGCTCCCCAAGAAAATATTTCAATTAAGGATGTAATTATTAAGGGTAGAAAAGATTTAATTGAAAATCAGGTTCGGGATTTATTAAATTCAGCCTCACCAATGGACATAATAAACTGCCATTTCATACCGGCATTGGATGTTGTTGGAGAAAAGTTTGAAAAAGGCGAAATGTTTTTACCTCAGCTCATGACCTCGGCAGAAACTGTAAAACTGGGCTTTGATATTATTAAATCCCAACCGGGTGATACTTCCCCACGCTCTGATTCAATTTTAATTGCAACAGTAAAGGGTGATATCCACGATATTGGAAAAAATATTGTTAAAATGCTTTTAGAAAACTACGGGTATAACGTAATCGACCTTGGAAAAGATGTTTGCCCCGAGGTGATACTGGATGCTGCCAAAAAATATAAAGTTAAGCTAATCGGGCTCAGTGCTTTAATGACTACAACAGTCAAATTTATGGAAGAAACCATAAACCTCTTAAAAAGCGAAAAAATTGATGCAAAAATCATGGCAGGAGGTGCAGTTTTAACCAACGAATATGCAAAAATGGTAGGTGCTGACTACTACGCAAAAGATGCAGCAGAGGCTGCCCGAATTGCCGGAGAAGTTTTTAGAAAATAATGGAATATCTGGTTGACATTGGCATATATTTTTGATATATTATCTTTATTATCAAAACAATCGGAGGAAATATATGAAAAAAATACTTTCTGTTCTTCTTTCAGCATCACTTTTATTAAATGTAAGCTATGCATTTGCCGAAGAACCTAACAAAAATCCGGAAAATTCTGAAATTACAGAGGATAAAAAAGAAGAGATTCTCGAGGAAAAACCAACCAATAAATACAAAACTGTAACTATTTTACTATCTATAAAATCAGGTTTTTGTCATTTGGGAGAAAAGGATGCAACATTAAAACTCACAGATGGCGAAAAGGAATATTATAAAACTTTTAAAATCTCAGATAGCCTTCAAAGTCAAGAAATTGTCTTTGAAGTTGAAGAATATGAGGAAGGAAAAGTTTTTAACCTCATACCAACAAATGAAATCGGAAAGCTCTTTTCAGGAGAATCGGAAGGCACTGTTTCTTCCCCGATTTTGATTAACTCACCGAAAGAAACCATTGAGTATATACCGGCAATACATAATTCGGTAGGAATTGTTATAAACGGCACAAAAACAGAATTTACTATTCCGGCGCGAAACATAGGTCTACATGTTATCGTACCTTTCGAGGACATGGCTAAGGCTTTAAACCTGTCATACACTATAAAAGACGGGGCATATTATATCGAAACCCCGATGTCCACTCTGATCCTAGAGCAGGATGGCAGTGCATATGTAAAAAGAATATATAATGATAAAGTAAAGATTGATTTACCGCTTATGCCCCAAAAGATTTCGGACAAGCTTTTTGTTCCAATCAGTTTATTTGAAACTGCATATAACTTAAGCCTAATCCAAAAGTCCGAAGGCGACAGACCCGATCTTTATGTCGGCACCGCACCTGTTGATAATATTTATGTAAATTCTATAGGGCTATCAAGCCAGACCGACTACCTTATCTGGATTTCAAAAAGCGAATATAAGGTTCGGGTATTTAGCGGTCACAAGGGTAACTGGAAACTTATTAACAGTTTTATCTGCGGAATCGGTGCTCCCGGTACTCCAACCTGTGAGGGTACATACCGCTATTATCAATCTCAGGAGCGATGGGATTATGGCTCATACTATGTAGGGCCGATTATGAGATTTAACGGCGGCTATGCAATTCACTCAACTCTGATTTATAAAGACGGCACTCCAAAGGATAACCGCGTTGGTATAAGATTATCATTAGGATGCATAAGACTTCGCCCCGACGATATCAACTGGCTACACTCAATTATCCCGCTATATACAACAATTCACATAACAGGCTAATAAAAAAGATTGTAGGGTTTAACCTACAATCTTTTTTTATTTTAATAATTCAATAGCAATATCAATATTTTCTTTGGCTTTTTCTCTTAACCCCTCGCAAAGTTCTTCCGACAAGTTATTTTTTAGAATATTCTCATCACAGTATGAATTTATAATTTCGGCATCTGTTTTTTCAACATCTATAAAATGTTTTAATCTGATATACTCCATAAATCCATCGATTTTAGGGTCGTATTTTATAGCAACCACAGGCGTCTTCATCGAAACGCCGTAAATCAACGAATGTAGTCTCATCGCCAAAACAAGCTTTGCATCCCTTATAATACCAATCACATTTTCGGTTGAAATATGCCCTGAAATTATATGTGACGGGTTTTTCATCTTCTCGGCAATTCGTTTTGATATTGCAATATCGGAAGGATACTGCATCGGGATAAAGATTACATCAAAGTTATATTTTTCATAGATATGATCAGCAACTTTTGCAATTTCATCTTCGAAGTTTTTGGGATTATTTTTCCAATCCCTCATAGAGATACATACGTAATCTTTTACATCTATTTTTTCTCCCACAAATACCTTTTTAAGCTCCTTGCTACCGCTTCCATCCAAAGTCATGGCAAGGTCGCTTGTGAGGATTTTTGGGGTTGTGACACCCATCTTTTCAAGCTCACGCAAGGATTTTTCTTCTCTTAAAGTAACAACATCAACATATTTATTGATTACATTTCTAACAATTACCCTGTTTGCTTTTTTATTTATAGGCCCGATTCCGTTAGAAATCTGCATAACCTTAAGGCCCATTTTTTTTGCAATCTTCAATAGACATGCATAATACCAAAGGGACTTTGAACTGGTTTCATCTTGCATCAAGGACCCTCCGCCCGATAGCATCGCCTTTGATTTTTTCAAATTTGATAAAATTTTAAAGATATTAAATCGGTTTATTGCATCAATTCTATATGTCTTTTCAGTTTCTTTAGGATTTGCCGATAAAACCGCAACACGAACATCCGACTTTTGTTTTTTCAGTTCGTTGGAAATTGCAAGTAAAAGTGCGTCATCTCCGCTGTTTTTATAGCCATAATAACCGCTTATTATATAGTCATATCGCATTTTATCCTTATAATCACTAAGGATTTTTTGGTATATGTCTATATGAGTTTTTGCAAAATTCACCGATGAAAACTCACTTGTTGCAAGTTTATATATGTTTTCTCCCATCTCTTCCCTGATTTTCGGGTTATCGCATAATTTAGATAGCTTTTTTGCAAAGTCGTCGGTATTTCCTGCATCAAACAAGTATCCGGTTTCATCGTCTCTGATTAGTCCGCTGATTCCACCCACATTACTTGCAACCATAGGCTTTTTCATAGCCGCACCCTCAAGCATCGAATAGGGAAAACTTTCACACCATGATGTTAGACAGTTTATATCTATAAAATTTAAAAAGCCATAAATATCCGAAATAAATCCAAGAAAATATAAAACATCCGATAATCCAAGACTATCTGACAGTGCCTTTAGTTCGTCTGCCTGAGGTCCGTCACCGGCAATTAAGAATCTTACGTTCTTATTTTTATCATATAACTTTTTTGCACCCTTAATAAAGACATCGACCCCTTTTACCGAGTCAAATCTTGCAGCTATTCCTATATATGTTACATTTTCTTCCGGTTTTATGTTATAGGTTTTCCTGAACTCCTCTTTTGATGTTACAACTTCTGGAACTTCTGAAAAGTCCTTGCCGTTATAGACCACGTGGATACCGTTTGCCCGAAATCCACGACTGATTAGCATATCCTTAAAATTATCAGAAACTGCAATGAAATAGTCGATTTTCTTTAGTGACCATACATTCAACGTAGTAAAAATAATCTTTTTGAAAAATGTATCAAAATCCAGAAGATAGTCGCTATGGATTGTGGTGACAATCGGGATATCTACCTGGCCTTTTAAAAATCTTGCAACGAAATTTGCCATAGCACCATGAACGTGCAATACATCAATTCCATCTTTTTCGATTTTTTCTTTAATTTTTGCCACAACCGACAAATCAAATCGGTTTTTCTGTTCAAAAAGAATAGTTTTTACGTCCCTTTCAAGGATTTCCTGATAAAACACACCCGGAATCAGACAGACCACTTCACATTCTGCATATTTCTTCAGTTCGTCGAGCAAGGTAAAAAGGTGAGTCTTGGCACCTCCCTTGTCCCCACCTCGGATTAAATGTAAAATCTTCATTATTTATCCTCGTTTCTTTTTCCTGAAATATTTTTAGTCGCAGCAACTAATATTCCCATCACTATAAAATGAGCAAACATATCTCTTGGATAAAACCAGATATACTCTGCCATACACACAAAACTAATACCCAAAAGTGAACCCACCGCTGCCGAAATATAGGCTCTCTCATCCTTTTTAGCACGCGATAAATTCTTTATGCCGTTTCTGATAATTCTAATATAATATCCCATAAATCCGATAAAACCGATTATTCCGTATTCAAGGATCAGTTCCATATAAAGCATATGGCTATGAGGTGCTTTTATGGCTTTTTGATAAGATATTGCCCTATAAAACCTACCAAATGCATCGGGGCCGATTCCCAATCCGCTGACACCATAACTGTTAATTAGCTTGGCACATGCATCCCAGATATAGAGTCTATAGCTATTTGAGGAATCGGATAGTGAGCCGATTGTCATAATTCTATTCATTACGGTCTCAGGCAAAAACGGCACTGCAATTATTCCAATAATCAAAGCCGGTAAAATAAGCTTATAATCATAAAAAAGTATAAATACTACCACCGCAAGTGCCATCGCAACATAAGACGAGCGAGAATAAGTCATCATTAGTGCTATGAAGGTAACACCGCACATCAAAACCCATAGAACCTTTAAAATCGCCTTCTTCTCGTTTACAAAAAGTGCACTCATAAATGGCATAAATAAAACCAAAATCTCGGCATAGTTATTAGGATTTTCCATAGTCGAGAAAACTCGCCCAGGCATACCCTGATTATTTTCAACATCAACAAATTCCGGGTCAACCTCAACCCCGATAATTCGCTGGATAATTGCAATAACTGCAGTCAAAAATATACCAAAAGAGATAATCCTCAAAAATCCTTTAATCTTATCAAAATCATCAAGGCAATATGCCGTAATCATAAACATCAAAAGCGATGTTATGGTAATCAAAGAAATCCTTACCGCATCTCCCTTATTTGCTGCGGCAATTATTCCAAGGGGTATTGTTATTAAAAATAACACCATAAAAAAATCTATTTTTGAAGGCAGCAGAGTTTTACCCCGGTCTTTATAAATAATCATAAACCCAAGCACCACTGCTAACCCTAAGGCATAGATATTATTCCACAAGCTACTGTATATCAAAAATATCAGAGCAAAACTTCCGGCAACCAGTCTATGAAATTTTATCTTTTTTATAACCCGTTTTATAAAGGAAAATGTCATAGAGTTTTCAACTCTAAAAAAGGTTAAAATCCACATTATTACTTTAATAATAAAAAGATAAATCTTATCTAGAACCTTTGCAAAAAACGAGTTTTCAAAGCTTTTATTAAAAAAGTTTTCTGAATTTATATATCCCTTTAAAAAGCTTTTATCATAT
>JAZULN010000114.1:0-1694 GCA_045603125.1 Clostridia bacterium
TTGAGTTTATAATGGAAGTAATCTTACCTATATTTCCCGCAAGCTTTATAGTTTTTGGTATGGATAAAGGGGATATGGGGCATATCTTAAGAGTTGGGGGAGCCTTGGTGTTGGTGGCGGTAGTGTCTATGTTTTTCGGGGCAATGGCCGGGAAAACTGCCGCAACAGCCTCAGCCGGTTTTGCGAAAAACCTAAGACGAGATATTTTCCATAATGTGCAGAATTTTTCCTTTTCAAATGTGGATAAATTTTCCACATCAAGCCTGGTAACAAGGCTCACAACCGACGTAAATCACCTGCAAATGGCGTTTCAGATGATTACCCGAATGGCGTTTCGCTCCCCTTGTATGTTGATTTTTTCTTTCGTTGCGGCTTTTAGAATTGATGCAAAACTATCTTTAATATTCCTTGCATGTATGCCGATTTTGGCGATCGGATTATATTTTATAATGACCCACGCACACCCGACTTTTAAGAAGGTTTTTAAAAAATACGATAAGCTAAATGGCGTTGTTCAGGAAAACTTAAGGGGGATAAGGGTAGTAAAAACCTTCACAAGAGAGGACTACGAAACCGACAAGTTTGAAAATATATCGGGGGAGATATATAAGGGATTTACCAAAGCAGAAAAGCTTTTAGCACTAAACGGCCCTCTTATGCAGTTTTGTGTATATAGCTGTATGCTGTTGGTATCATGGTTTGGAGCAAGAGCAATTGTGGCGTCAGGTGGAAATGCCGAAATAGGACTTAGCACCGGTGAGCTATTGAGTCTTATAACATATGCAATGCAGATATTATCGAGCCTTATGATGATTTCAATGTTCTTTGTTATGATTACAATTTCTAAGGCTAGTGCTGAGCGAATTTATGAGGTTTTAGTTGAGGAACCTGACATTAAAAACCCTGAAAATCCTTGTACCGAGGTTTCAAATGGGGACATAGTATTTCAAAACGTTTCATTTTCATATAAAAAGGATTCAGAAAAACCATGCCTTGATAATGTGAATTTTTCTATAAAGTCGGGGGAAACGGTTGGAATAATCGGGGCTACCGGCTCTGCTAAATCCACTATGGTACAGCTCATTCCAAGACTATATGATGTATCTTCGGGTGCGGTTTTAGTCGGCGGAAAAGATGTAAGAGAGTATGATATAAATACTCTTCGGGATAGCGTTTCTATGGTTTTACAAAAAAATGTGTTATTTTCGGGAACTGTAGCGGAAAATCTTCGCTGGGCAAACCCTGATGCGACTGACGAGGAGCTAAGAAGGGCATGCCAATTATCTTCAGCCGACGGGTTTATCAGCGAAATGCCCGACGGCTATGAAACCATGGTGGAGCAGGGAGGAACTAACTTCTCGGGCGGACAAAAGCAAAGAATTTGTATTGCAAGGGCAATTTTAAAAAAGCCAAAAATCCTTATTTTAGACGACTCAACAAGTGCTGTCGACACTAAAACCGATGCTAAAATCCGGCGGGCTTTCCGGGAAGAAATCCCTGATACCACAAAGATTATAATTGCACAAAGGATTTCATCTGTTATGGATGCAGATAAAATTATAGTTATGGATGATGGGAAAATTGACTCGATAGGGACACATAATGAACTTGTCGAAAATTGTGAAATTTATCGTGAAGTATATGAATCTCAAAGTGAGGGAGGTATGAAAGATGATGAATAGAAGAACACCACC
>JAZULN010000115.1:0-5826 GCA_045603125.1 Clostridia bacterium
GACTTTTGATATTCATTTTTTCAATCAGAATGCCCGTTTTTAGAGTTTTTTGTTGTATTTTTGTTTTGGTGTATGATATAATGAATTTAATAAATAAAAAAGAGGTAGAGTATGAAAAACAGTAAGATGCCTAAAATGTTACTTTTTGAAACGGACAAAACGGTGCAAAATATTTATGTTGCCCAACATGAATTTGAGAGTTTCAGGGGGCACAGCCACGATTTTTATGAATTTGAGTATGTTTTGGAAGGTGAGGGCAAGTGCTTTATAAACGGCAAGGAATATCCGTTCAGGCAAGGTGATGTGTCCTTTGCAACACCATTAGATGTTCATGGATATGCAGGGTGTGGACGCCTGAGGGTACTGACGGTACATTTTCGCATAAACAGTATTGATAAAAATCTCTCCGGAATAATGGATAAAGAGGCAGTGGTTATCAGCAGTAGTGAGGCGATGAGACATGCCTTTGATATATTAAAAGAAGCAGACAGGAATGACGGGCTTGGAGGGATGCTCGGGAAAAAAGCACTTGAGATGATAGTGATTATGTTTTTGCAGACTATCAAAGAGGATAAGATAAAGGACATGCCCCGGGAGATAAGCTATGCTGTTGAATATATTAATATGAATTTTAAAGACAAAATTGACCTAAAAACTGTAAGTGAAGCGGTGGGGTATTCGAAGGAGCATTTTTGCAGACAGTTTAAAAGATATACCGGCATGAATTTTTTGGAATACCTGTCCGGGGTGCGGGCACATCACGCAAAGAACCTGCTGGTGGATGGCGGGTTTACGGTGACCGAGGTATGTTATGAATGTGGGTTCGGGTGTATGAAAAGTATGAATAGAGTATTTTTAAAAAAATACGGATGTTCCCCAAAACGATATATAAATCAATATTTGTCCCAAAACAATCAAAATAGTGGTTGAAATTGATGTCGGTTAGTGATATATTAAAAAAACACTAACTAAGGAGTGAAGAAAATGTATTTAACCGACTGGAAAATGACATATGAGGAATATGTGGATTTGGAGTGTCAGGCACCATGTTCCATGTATAGTGTGCTTTTGGATCATAAATTGATAGATGACCCATTTTATGGCGACAATGAAAAGAAATACACCAAACTTTCTGAAAAAGGGTGCAGTTTCAGATGTGAATTTGAGGTTTTGGAAGATATGATAAAAAAGATTATATAGATCTTACCTTTCTGGGCCTTGATACCCTCTGCACCATTACCTTAAACGACGTTTTGGTGGATAGTGTAGAAAATATGCACAGAGCCTACAAGTATGATGTAAAAGATCTCCTAAAACCGGGAAAAAATTTAGTGGAACTTGATTTTTCATCGCCTATTGAGTATTTTAAGAAGATGAACAATAAGCATTATCTCTATACTACCAAAGACAGTATAGCGGGGGCGGCACATCTTAGAAAGGCACTTTGTATGTCGGGTTGGGACTGGGGTCCGAAGTTACCCGATATGGGAATCTTCCGCCCGGTTTTGCTTGATGCATATGACGACGATAAAATAGAGGATGTATATATTCGCCAACATCATAAAGATGATGAGGTTACATTGGAAATCGAGGCAAAAACCGAGCATAACAAGGGATTTGACCTTTTTGCCAAGGTTGACGGCAAGGAAGTTTTATTAAAAGACGGAAAAGGTCAGGTTAAGATTGATAACCCGAAACTTTGGTGGGTAAGAGGCTACGGAGAGCAACCGCTTTATGAAGTGGCGGTAAGGTTGGTAAAAGATGGCGTAACAATCGATCAGAACACCCAAAATATAGGACTAAGAACCCTGACAGTCAGCACCCAAAGAGATAATGAGGGCAGTGAATTTTGTTTTGTTATAAATGGTGTAAAAATTTTCTCGATGGGTGCAAACTATATCCCGCAGGATAATCTCTTGTCAAGAATCAACCCGAAAAGGACAGAGGATTTGATAAAAACTGCAATAGATGCAAACTTTAACACGCTAAGAGTCTGGGGCGGTGGGTATTACCCGGAAGATGAATTCTATGAAATCTGCGATAAATACGGAATTATGGTATGGCAAGACTTTATGGTTGCCTGTGCAAACGTATGGCTTAATAAAAAGATGAAAAATCAGTTCATTGAAGAGGCGATATATAATGTAAAACGCCTGAGAAACCATCCGTCTTTGGCTTTGTTTTGCGGAAATAACGAGATGGAGGAG
Organism: Clostridia bacterium; assembly: GCA_045603125.1. Lineage (GTDB taxonomy): Bacteria > Bacillota > Clostridia > UBA1381 > UBA1381 > CAKSFT01. The sequence goes on from JAZULN010000115.1 coordinate 2,208, forward strand.
GCGGTTGAGGTTTGGAAGTCAACAGGAAACAGCCAACTTGTCAGAATGGATTATCTGGAACTATATGAGCGAATCCTACCCGATATCTGCGAAGAATTTGCTCCCGATGTGTTCTACTGGCCGTCAAGCCCGTCATCGGGTGGTGGATTTGATGAACCGCAGTGTGCGAGCCGTGGCGATGTCCATTATTGGAGCGTATTTCACGGAGGTGAGCCATTTACCGCATTTAGAAAAAACAATTTCCGGTTCTGTTCGGAATATGGGTTTGAAGCATTTCCGTCTATGAAAACCATAAAAGAATTCTGCAAAGAGGAAGATTTGAACTGGTTTTCACCCGTTATGGAGAATCACCAGAAATGCAAAAACGGCAATAAAAGGATGTTTGAATACATGTCAGGAGAGTTTTTGTATCCGTATAATTTTGAGACTGTGGTTTATGCATCGCAACTTCTACAGGCAGATGCTATAAAGTACGCGGTTGAGCATTTCAGACGAATCAGGGGATACTGCATGGGCTCTATTTACTGGCAGTTTAACGATTGCTGGCCGGTGGTTTCCTGGTCGAGTGTGGACAGTAACCTCCGATATAAGGCGCTTCACTATGCTGCTAAAAAATTCTATGCACCTGTTGAAATGGGGCTGTTCCTTGAAAAGGACAACCTAACAGTTAATATTTCGAATGAAACTATGTCCGACTTTGAAGGCGAAATTAAACTATATTTGTGTGATTCCGACTTTGATAAAAAGGATTCACATAAAGTTGAGGTGTTTGTTGGAAGCCTGAAATCGGCAGATGTTTTTACATACAAAGTGGATATGGAAGATATATGTAATAAATTTATATATGTGGATCTTTTTGACAAATGCGGGAATTTTATTTGCAGAAATACTCAACTTCTGACTACTCCAAAACACTTTAATTGGAAAAAGCCTGCTATTGAGGTTGAAATAAAAGATGTTGAAGATGGGGTAGAGTTTGCGGTAACAAGTGATGTGTTTGCAAAAAGTGTCAATATAGATTTTGAGGAAATTGATTGCGTATTATCTGACAATTTCTTCGACCTTACAAACAATAAGCCATATATCGTGAAGGCAAAAACAAACTATACTGCCGAGGAACTTAAAAACACCATAAAAATCATGAGTGTTTATGATATTGGAAGATAAAAACGCTTATTGGTATATGTATTTTTTTTATAATAAATTGCACTTTTTTTAGAATTTTTGGTCTGTCGCTTTTCTTTTTTTTTAAAATGTGGTAAAATAGGGTTGATGAATTGGAGTCATCAACCTCATTTTGTTTTAGATAAGGAAAAAGCATATGGACTTAAAGGTTATAATCGTTAACAACGAAAATATCGGGTTTATTAACCTACAAAAAATTATACCCTGGCAAACCCTCGGCTATGAGCTGATTGGGTCTTTTTCCGGTGTAAATAATGCGTTAGGCTACATCTCAGAAAACCAGGTTGACGTGATGATAACCGACATTTCTCCTGCAACCGACGGTATCGACCTAATCGAAATATGCCGTACAGAATATCCTGATATAAGAATTATTCTGTGTGGCTTAGATGAGCCGGAGGATTTTCCTAAAAAGCTTTTAAAGTATGAAAATATTGTAAAATATATTCCTGCACCTTTTGACTATACCCAATTTGTGAGTATATTAAGAAAGGTACATTCAAGCCTTACGGCAAAAAAATCCTTCTTCTCGTCAAGAGAGGATATAGATATGCAGCTACACTTTTTCTCTAATCTCTTGCTTGGAAACATCTCATCCAGGGAAGAGCTGACAGAGCAGCTGGCGATTTTGGGTATTGATATTGTGCCGGAGGAAACGGTGTGCAGTATGATAACCTTCCACATAAAGGATTTTTACGAATTCTTGAATAAGACCGCGAGGTATAGCCCGATACAGCTTTATCATACAATTTCGCATCTTCACCCATATCTTACCGATGCGGGGTACTTTTCGCTGGCTCTTTATTCATATTCAAATATTGCGTGGGTTATAATCCATAGAAAGCCGGATATTGAGACAACGATTGAAACCTTCTCGGAGGTTATAACTGAAAATCTTAGGTCGGTGCTTGGGGTTTCGGCGGAGATTTCGTCTGTGCAAAAGTACGATTCGATTCTTGATATGATAATTGTACCCGAAACAAATATCCCGAACATTGAGGAAAATACCAATAACGAGATTATAGATTCGGCGATTGAGTATCTGGATGAGCATATGGCAGAGGATATATCCCTGCAAGACGTTGCACAGCATGTGTTTATGTGCCCGGCGTATTTCAGCTCGTATTTTAAGAAGAATACAGGTAAGAAGTTCGTGGACTTTTTAACCGACCGCAGAATGAAGATGGCGGCAAAGCTCCTTATAGATAATCTTGATATCCCGATATCCGAGATATGTAATATGGTGGGGTATAAGCATCTGGGATATTTTTTCAGAAAGTTTAAGAATTATCATGGTGTAACGCCTACAGAATACAGAAAAAGAGCAAAGAAATAAAAAGAGGATGTTAAAAATGTACAGACCGTTCAATGGCTTTAAATAAGCATTATTAAACATCACAAATTGCGAAAACTTATAGATATGGAAGAAATCCGCAAATTTGCGGATTTCTCTTTATTTTATGCCATTGAACTACGAACGCAACTCACCGCTCGACGTACCAACGTACGCCTTCGGGCAAGGTATTAGCGGTTTAACCCGCATAATACTTCGTTTCATCCGTTCTGCACTATTTTTAACCATCCCCCGGATTGTGGGCTGACTTTTTAACCAGCCTCTTTTAGTTATTTAATAAAAAATCATTTGCCAACTTTAAAAGTAATTTATCGTGAGTAAGGAAGCTCTCGGCACGATCATATGGCAGCCACTTGAAGTTTGCAATTTCAGATTTTTGAATTATAACCTTACCCACTTTTGATTCTGCAAGAAAATAGACAGCATCTTTTTTAACCTGTGGGTGGGGGGAATAGCTAAGAACATGGCGAAACCCGTCTATGAAGTTTACATGAAGCCCCGTTTCTTCAAAGATTTCGCGAGTTGCAGTCTCTGATTCGGTTTCGTCCAATTCGGTATGCCCTTTAGGAAAGCCCCAGTTACCGATAGATGAGCCTTTTCTGTTCTGGACAATGAGATATAAAATTTTATCATCTTCTCTTTTAAAAACTACTGCCCCACAGGATTTTTCATATCTCAAAATTTTCGCCTCCCTAAAATGCAACATCCATATTTTTCTAGTTATAGGAAAATTATACCAAAATTTGGAATAAAAATCAAGAGGGGATTCTTTACGATTATGTTACATATTAAAATAAGCTTTGCAAAAGCAAAGCTACCTTAGTTTCTTACTTTTTCACTTTTCCTTATTACTTCCCAAAAATCGACAAGGCTTTTTAGGGAATAGTGAATAGTGAAGAGGTAATAAGTAAAATCGACAAGATTCTAATGAACCTTGTCGATTTTTGGAGGCACCACCCAGACTTGAACTGGGGATAAAGGTGTTGCAGACCTCTGCCTTACCACTTGGCTATGGTGCCATTTATAAACAAAAGACGCAAAGTGTGTTAGCGTCTTTTGTTATTTTATGGAGCGGAAGAC
>JAZULN010000116.1:0-4259 GCA_045603125.1 Clostridia bacterium
ACTACTGTATCTTCCGATTCAAAACGGTCTGTAACCCAATCATTTTCATTCTGAACCATTCCTTCAATACCGAAGTAACCGCTGTTGATATTACCCTCATCGGTAAGATTCTTGAGTATTTCTACAGTATTATCAATTTCACTTTGTTCTCCGTCCTTTTCATTTTTCCAGGAAAGCATTTTTTTTGCTTTTTCAAGAGCATTATTTATAGCAGATATTGTACCTGTTTTGAAATATCCTACTTCTTCGCCTTCTTTTGCAGAATCAACTATATCCGATACATATCTTGTCACCTCACCCAATTCACCAAGTTTAACAAGGGAATACTTAGATGTTGTGAATCTGTATGGTACTCCTAAAGCCTGCCATTCATCACCATAAATATCACGAGCATATACAGTGTAATAATATGATGTAGCATTTGATTGAAGGCTGGTTACATCCATAGCCTGATAATACGATATCTCATCAAATACAATATCCTTCATATACGGATCCTTGGCAATTACAAGCCTGTACTCTGTAGCACCCTTTGCTGCTTCCCACAAAAACTCTACATTCGACGAATCTATTCCATAATCACCGTTTTTAGGATACAGCTTTTTAAAATCGCCTTTGGGATATTCTATCCCTTCCGATTCTATAAGTCCAAAATGTGAAATATCAAAATTTTTGTCATTTAATGCATTGGGAGACTTTTTAGCAAGTTCACTGTCACTCTTTAATCTGTAATCTCCCTTTTCAGGATCAACAAATGCATCGGTATCTGTATATATCATATTGTTTTCAACAATATTCCTGTCTGCAACATTTTTTTCAAACTTAATTTCTCCCGATGCAATGTTTCCTGTAATAGTGTTTCTTATAGACAGGCTTGGTTCATCAATACAAGCCTGCAAATTGGGATATTTTTCAGTCCAGCCGGGAAGTGCTGCCGCAATTATTGCCGCGTTCACAACAGCATCTCCCGGGTGTCCGCCACTTGTATTTTTAAACGGTCTGTCTACATCTGTCATGATATTGTCTTTAATTTCGTTATCCTTACCCTTATTTATGTAGATACCAATGCCCCCGGTTTTGAATATATTATTATGCATATAAACTTCGCATTGGTTATCGTCAAGATAAATTCCGGGTACTTGGTCAAGGTGTAAACCCTCACCTTTTATTCGGTAATTATGGATATAGTTATACGACACATCAGAACCTCTTGAAACAAAGCTTCTGCCGTTATATATAACTGCCGCATCGGTAGATTCCATGCAGGCATTCGAAATATCGTTATAACGTATAACATGGTCATTTCCAAAGAAGTTTATGGCATGGAACGGTATGTTATGTATTACATTATGCTCTATTGTCCAGCCTATACCGCCTTCTATAAACACCGCAGCATGACAAAGTGTTCTTTGAGTTACCTTCTCAACATAATTATTAGAAAATACATTTTCAGAAGATGTAAGTGTTTCTCTGTTACCTCCGGAATTAGTATACATTGCAGCCCCACCCAGATTATAGAAACTATTGTTTGTAATCTTAATTCTTGATGAACCCACAAGATAGTTTCTTGTCCCTTCAAAAGAACCACTCTGTGAACCTCTTAATCTCAATGCCGCTTTTTCAATATTTTCAAAACTGCAATTGGTTATGGTGATATTTTCATTTTTCTCTAAAAAGTTTATTCCATATCCTTTTGATTTTGAAAAGTTTATATTAGAAAATATAAGATTTCCTGAATTTTTAAATGTTATAAATGGTTCTGTTAAAGTTGCAAACTCTAAAGTTTTACCTCTTACATTATAAGGAGCGTAGTAGTAAAGCATCAAAGTATTTCTGTCTACAAACCATTCGCCCGGCGAATCCAGTTCCTCTAAAAGGTTAAATATCTTCCATCTTTTACTTTCTGGATTTTTTATTGTACCTTCTGTACCCTTCTTCATTGTGATGGTCTTTTTTTGTGTATCTACAGAAGCTACATTTATTCGGACATATCTGAAATCCCATGCAGGATATATACCTACATATGCATTATCTACGTTTTTCCAATTTCTTACGTTTTCATCATTAACCGCTATAGTTCCACCTTCTTTACCTTGTGTACTACCGCCTGGAGATACTACAGAATCCCAATACGAATATTGACCGAAACCATTTGGATACTGTGCAACCGGCTGCTCTACCCCATCAAGAAAAAGTCCCGGAATTTCATATGTGGGCTCGTTAAAGTCGTTTGATTCAAAAGCTTCAATGTCAGTTATACCAAATTCACGAAAATTTATCTCACCAACAAAACCTGCCACTTCCGGCTTTAATCGGTCTTTTATATCTTTATCAGAAACAGGCTTCAAGCTTTCTATATTTATACTTTTTGAGCCAACAAAATCGACTTTCTCGCCTTCCGCCCCTTCGTATATTACAGGTTTTTCTTCTGTTCCCATATCGGCCGCTCCAAATTCCACACCTTTATCGAAACGGTACACTCCCTCATGAAATACGACTCTTACCGTAGCATCAGGATTTTCCCTTTTTATACTTTTTACTTTGTCTTTTGCACCTTTTAGTGTTGCAAGAGGCTTATCTTCCGTTCCGGCCAAACTATCATCACCTGTAACAGAAACATGAATAACAACTTCATTTTCTGATGCCTTAACAAAAGTCATTCCCGATGTCAGAAGCATCATCGAAAGCATTACAGATATAATCTTATTTTTCATCAATCTACCTCCTTTGTAATTTTATATGAACATGGTGCTATCTTTTCCCATCCATTCCACAAATAAAGTTCCATCTTATTACCGATGTTTTGTGGAACACAAACTTTTATAAGCTTTTCTCTTTTTTCATCACCAAATGTAATATTTCCACTTTCTACCCAAAGGAGACTACCTTTATCATTCTTTAACGTAACCGCTTTTATTAAACCTTCTGCCAGTTCACCATTTAACATAATATTATACTGTATTTTGCCACTGTCTGTTACAGACGTTTCTGGCAATTTCCCTGTAATTGCATAAACATAAATTTTATCATTTGGTGTAAATACTATTTTTTCAACATATTTTTCTTTATCCGTAGGAATTTCAAATTTATAAATATATCCGGTTATTTCTGTTTTCCCCGTTTCCGGCACTATTCTTCCGATTTTTATACCGTTAGAAAATCTTGCACCTTTTGAATTCAAGGTGGATTTATATTCTCCCACATCAAATGTATTTTCACAATAGGTTCCGTCTTTATAATAAATTTTAACAGAATAATCGTATACTGCGGCCGTGCCGTTTGCCAAAAAGAAAACTGACTCACATTTTTCTTTTTCAAGTGGTATTTCAATATTTCCCGACCCACACATATTTATTGCATTAAAGTCATTTGCTAGTTGAGGCATTTTAAATACCACATCATCTGAAATCAATGCACCTCTATTTTTTTGCAATATTTCAGTCAGTTTTGTTTTATTTAACCCAATATCATTTTCTCCTGTTTCATCTTCCTCTAAAAATGCATTTACATTGCAAAAATCTGATATATCAACAGTTTCACACGGTCTTGAATCAGATTCATATATCCAATCTTCTTCCACTTCAAATGAATATACTCCCCCTGTTGCTTCCCATGATAAATTATTCTGCCGGCAGTTGTTTTCTGCATACACCTGCCAATAATATTTTTCAGACTTTGCATCAAGGTTTTTAACGTGACATGAATTACCGAATACTTCTTCTTCAAATATAACATTCTCCATGTTTTCATCACTTGCAATTATAAACTTGTAGCTATCGGCATTGGCTGCCTCTTCCCAGTAAAAAACACAGTCATAGGGATTTATAAGAGAATTATTTTCAGGATAATATTTGAAAAATTCTGTTTTTTGACTTACTACTCTTTCACCACAATCTATAAGACCAATACTTTCTATATCAAAATTATTTTCTGTAATAATTCCTGGTAATTCATCTATAATATCCACATCCTTTTTTATGCGATAATCCATTATGTCGGCATCAACATATATATCCTCTTCAGTAACCAGATTATCCGAAACAGTTCCCAAGTCTATAAATCTTTTAATCACAGACTGAGGTCTATCACTCAGATTATATCTGATAACATTTCTATATGGTGGTCCCGGCTTTTCTGCTGTTAACAGTAAATCAGGATATTTTTCAACCCACCCCGGATATTCTATCACATGATTTAAAACATCAGGTAAATCTCCAAGCTTATTCACATCATCTCCCGGATTACCAGTGTAGAACACT
>JAZULN010000117.1:0-6165 GCA_045603125.1 Clostridia bacterium
CTTCCAACTCGGAATAAGAGGTTACACCATCTTCACCATCCATTACGTCAAGGGTATCGGTCACTAATACCTCTGAACCATTGTACCAAGCAAAGGTAATCCTGTTACCGCCCGTTATTGGAACGATACTCTGTATCTCACAGTTCTTACCCTTTATTGCTCCTGCACCCTCTATGGACTCGTCTGTATATTTCATGCATAACGCATAAATCTGTTTTAATGTCATATCCCACTCCTTACTGTGCTACCCACTCTGTATTGGTCTCATCAAACATATAAAGTGTCTGTGTATCAAGCATGTATGCGTCCGAACCCTGCTTTACGTCTGTCGGCAGTTTTGATAAATCTGCGGAATTACCCTCGATTGAAGCTATCTGTCCGTAACCGCCTTTGGTGAATTTCAGACTTCCCATTTCTGGCAGATCGTCGCCTATGTTAAATATCTTTCCGTCTATCTCCTGTTTGTATGTTGCTTTTGCCATCTTATCCTCCTTATCTGTAAAGACATGAACATCTACAATTCACTAAGTTCTCTGCTGAACCATATACATAATCATGGGGAAACCTCATTAAGTCCGGCCCTACTTGGAATTTCTTATCAATGGGTATCTTCTGCCAATCCACCAAAGAGTGAGCAGTTCTTACCTTCTCGTCACCCTCTGTGACCCATATCTTATATTCCTTACCCTCGTCTGTGGCCCTTTTGTAATCAACGTAGTTATAAATCGAGTTAGCTTCGTTTTCGGCTATGATGATTGCCCTTTTCTCACTTAAGTAATAGTTCTCTTTCTTCTCCGGTTTCTTCTCCGGTGCTTTCTTTTCTTCTTCCTCTTCTTCGTCATCGTCGTCATCATCATCCAGATGTCTGAATGTCTTTTCAACGATGTCCTTAACCATCCGGTTCAAATAGTCCTCTTCATAAGGGAGGTCGTTTTCTTCAAGATGGTCTCTTACTCTTAAATACAAAGAGTAAGAATAAGAGTCTTCGTCTTCCAGAGTGTCGGAGTCTAATTCAAGCCTAATCATAGTCAGGATGAACCATACTGCTTCGTATAACCAAATGGCACAATCCACACGATTTTGCTTGTCATCGTCGGATATCTCCATGGTGTCAAAGTATGCTATGAAGAGTTGGTTCAATTCATCAAACTTCATCCTCAACCTCGATTACTTCTTTAGGTTCTAAGTTATCTGCCGGTGCTAAGTTCTCTTCGGTTGGATAAAGAATATCCATCCTATCTTTACTCTCCAATGCCACTAATTCAGGATCAGTGAAGAGTCCAACTGTCTTAATTGCACCTTCGCTGTATATTCCACTCCTTAACAGGATTTCTAACGTCTCTGCCTTGACAAGCATATTATCCATCTTGGAGCGTGATATCTTAATCTCTACATCAGATACCTTGAGGTCGTAACCCTGATTAACAGCCAGACGATAAAGAAGTATTCTTAAGAACTGCTTTTCTGCTTTCTTGAAGGCGGGTTCTGATAACTCGGCTCTCTTTTCGCTGTCTATGTAACCGTTTCTAAGGTTAACGGCCTGTCCTGTATCACCACCCGTGTTTCCTTCTCGGTTGGCAATACCCTGTATAATCAGTATCTTGTTGAATAAATCATCTGCGGCTACCTGTGATTGAGTCTGGTTTAACTCTTCTGACATAATATCTACGTCAGCTTTGTTATCACCGTTGTTAGACTTAACCATGAAAGCACCCATTTCTTTGAGTTTCTTAAACTTCTCTTCGTCTATTTCACAGTTAATGAACTTGATGAAACTCTGGATGAACTGATCCTGATTGTCTAACCTCGAAGATGCCATTTCATTTGCGGCATCACACAGGCCGATGGTGATTTCTATGTCTGAAAGCCTAAACTCGTTGTTCGGATATTCTATTACGGGAATAGCCTTAAATCCGTTAATGCCTTCATCAACTATCTTGTTTGATATAATCTGGAAATACTGTGTGTTAGTGTAAACAAAGTAGACATTCTTGTTCTCGTTATTCTTGTATCTCTGGCAAGAATAAGCGGGAAGTCCGTTATTGTAATACACAACAAATGTATCTCTGGGATCGGGAACGCTTAATCTAAAATCTGTTTCATCTAATACAGAGGATTGAGTGTTATCGTTGGAGATAAACCTATAAGCTGTACCGCATATAGACCTCCACCTTGCGATTGATATATCCAGATAAGGCTTATCTTCGGAGTCCATCAGGGCGTTAAGGTCTGATATCTCCTGTGATAATTTCTCGTCTGTTCCTCTCAAAACGTACTGTATGGGTTCAGAAGCGATATCTGCGGTCTTAGTCTCTACGATAAAGTAAGCAAAGTTCTGGACAATCTTGTTGTTTATCTCTGGCCTTACTACTTTCTTACGATACAAAACAGGCTGATTGCCAAGATAATAGTTATAAAGGTAGTCTATCTCCGTGGCATTCTGGTTGTGCTTATTCAACCTCTTCTGTAAGTCAACCAAGATATTCTCTCTTGTTATCTCTAATTCATTTGTGAATAGAACCTCTCTACCAAATGAGTTGTCACATACCTCATTGAATGGTTGATCGTTCTTTACTATTTCTTTCTCTCTCATATTTTCCCCAACAAAAAAAGCACCTATTTATGTGCCTTCTCGTTTAAATACTCATCAAGATTAGTTATCGCTTCACTGACTCTGCCGTTACATCCCTGTTGCTTTAGTCCGTCTAATATTGCTCTTAATGTTTCTATTATGATGTACTGCTCTGCTTTTACTTCCTGCACCTTTGCTTCAAAGTCGGTGCGTATGTCGTCCTGCTGTTTCCGTATATCTGCCAATTGGTCGTTATACCGACACACTTCTATTTCCCTCTCTTCCCTTAGTTTCTTGGCGGTATTATCCCATTCCTGCTCTCTGTCATGCCTTGCGGTTATGGCTTTCACAATCTCCATAACTATCTTGCAAAAGCCCCATAGCCCCATGATTATGACCCCTAATTTTAGAAGGTCTGAAAATGTTATTACTGCATCCACGACTTTCTCCTTTATATAAAAAAGGACGTGGTTTTCCACGCCCTTTAGATTATCCTACAATTTAACTAATATCATACAATCTGTACCACGTCAACAACTTTTTGTATCTTTTTTGATACTTTTTAATTGCTTGATGGCACGATCCTTTTTCCTTAATATCGCCTTTACCGTGTACTCCTTGCCATTTTTCTTGGATAATTCCTTTGTTACGACTCTCCATGGTTTCATTTCAACGTAATGACCACATAAGATGTCTTGCCAATCTTCGTTCTCTAACTTGAAGATTTCCCCCGTTACCATAGCTTTTAACGAAGCATACTCATCAATCAGGGAATTGACCTCTTCCTCTAGGATAATTATTCGGCACATTATAGAGGAAAGGCGATCTGTCGGTGAGGTCTGTACTTTCTCTCCCAACGTACTCCCCAGAGACGTTAAAGCACAACGTAATTCTGCTATCTTCTCCGTCTTTTTCCTTATTTCATTATTCATATCCCTTAATTCTTCGTACATATAACCCCCACACTCATCTAAACGGATTTAAGATAATATCAATAGTTCCGTTAGACCTTGCTTGGTGCATTTCGTTTATCTGGGCCAATGTATCAACTGCATCATCTGTCTTATTCTTACCTTCGGTTGAATGCATGAATACGTCACCCATAGCCTTTGTATAGTCTTGGGATCGTGTATAAGTGGCATTCTTAACGTCGTCAGCGATAAAGTAAACGTACATCTTGACCCAATCCGATGCACCAATTATCTTTTCTTCCTTCTTCATGCCTTCCGGTGCGTTAAATGGTGTGGATTTACACATAAAGTACCCTCTCTTGTGTAATTCCTCGGTTACTTCACCATCAAACGCTCTACCGATACCATTCTTCTCGAAGTTAAACTCCGATGCCTTATGGAAGATTATCTTTTCTGCAATCCTCGGTATGGTCTTGCCCTTGGTTTCCTTAGAATACAGCCAATCAATGACGTAATAGAACTTGCCTACGACTTTTAAAACAACCATTGACAGGTAATCACCACCACCAACAGCAGGGTCAAGTAAGACGATGGTTTTGTCGCAATCCGGTACTTCACCATTGAAATACATCATTTCATTAGGCTGATATAAGAGACCTTCCCTTATATACGGGGCTTGCATCCACTTGGCAGACCAATCGGCCGCTCCCAAGGTCTCACGCATGTCATGTAGATAGTCGGTCGTGTATTGATAAAGAAAGTTCGTCTCATCGTCCTCATTAAGGGCCGGTATCTTCCTAAACACGTATAACGGGTCGTCTTTATGCAGGGTTTCCATCCTATACAGCGGGTCAAAGACATTCCAGAGCGTTCCGACCATCAATTCACACGATCCGTCAAAGTTTTCGTCTGCTTCACCGGATTTACGGTCTACGACTTTGTTAAGGTAATCATTCCATGTTCCTTCCATTCGGGTCGGTGATAGAGCATGAACCCTGTCACGAACGAGATCGTCAACATATAAGATACCGTCTAAGCTAATATCAATATCTCCTGTCCATGTACCGTCTATACCCCTGCACGTAAAGGTAGAAAACCTATCCGGCCTACCTAGATTAATCTTCTTGTATTCAGCCGATTTATCTTCTAACATTTCGGTAGTATTATGCCAAAACTTATACATTTCCCCGAAGGTATACTCCGATGAGGTAATGATATTTAATAACTCATCATAAAAACCATCTGCCAAGACTCCGGAGTGTCCACACATAGCTGAATGTGAGTCCGGACGTTTAAGACCTATCCACGTCAAGAAAAATATACAAAGTGTCGATTTGCCTGTCCTCGATGGTAATGAAATGCCAAGAAACTTAATCTTCCTGTTCGCTAAGTCCTCAAGATCATGTAAAACCGTACTCAACGGGGTCATTCTCTTAAGATAAAACCTCTTATTCTGTTCACGATACCTTTCAAGGTAGAAAATATACGACTCAAAGTTGTAAAGAGACTCCATGAGCCATAATTCATACATCCGGTCTACTAGGGCCATGTTGGTAACACCATGCTCCTGCATAAACTTTTCTAACGACCAAAAATCATGAAAACTCTTCTTATTCAGAAAAGTTATGTGTTCTTCTATACAATCTTTAACGAATTTTGACCATGCTAGGCCCTCTTCGACTCTTTTCTCCGTAAACATGATGACATTAACCAAACCGACCATCTTTTCAAGTAAAGAGTCGGTAAGTAACGTCGGTGTGTCCTCATCTGGATGATATTTCTTCCATTTCTCCGGACTAGCTGACCACTTCTTTATCTCTCGCCGGTTACTAGCGATTATGTCCCTGTAAGCATTACGCTCTATTTCCCATTCTTTCCATCTGCCTTGCAAAACTGATACCCCTCTACCGTTATCTTCCGTACTCCGTCACACTTAATCTTTCCCATTACATCTAAGTCCATTAAATGTGTATATACCGTGGAAGTAGACCTCAATCCCGTTCCCTCACATATCTCTCGGATCGAGGGTGAATATTGGTGCTTCTCCATGTAATCAATTATGTATTTGTATACTCTGTCTTTACTCTTCATCTAGTTTTCTTCCGCACATAGGACAATAGTTGATAAATGCATATCCATCTTCCATGTCTGTGTTATAAACGATTACCCATCGCTTATCCTTGCCACGGACTAAGCAAAAGTGACACCAATCCTCAACGGGTAATCCTTTCATATTGCCATTACAGTATTCACACATCTTCTAACCTCTTTCCACACCAAGGGCAATAATTTATATAGCTGAATACGGTTGCAGAATCATCCATGCAATCGTTAACACATAACTTAAACGGTTCGCCCTCGTCTTTTTCAAGCCATATAGTGTTTCCGTCTCTCTTGTTTATAAGTTCGCAAAAATCACACATCTTCTAACCTCTTTCCACACATAGGGCAATAGGCCACCGGAATGTTGACACAGACTTTTAAAGGTCTTATCTCTATCTCTAGTCTGTGTGTTGCATCGTAAAACGGTATCTTTTTGACCAACCCGCCTATTCCCTTGCTAAATTCTACATAAGCATCTTCTTCACATAATGGACACGTCATAATCACACCTCATAATCAAACTTATCCTTTGCTACTATCCTCACGATTTCATGCTTTAATGCCGCTTCTACCTTTAAC
>JAZULN010000118.1:0-5420 GCA_045603125.1 Clostridia bacterium
AGGGTTATATGACGGAATTTTAGATAATATTTCTTTTTTCAAAAGTTCCATAGTTTTTCTCTCCTTATTCCATATTAGAGTAATTATACTCCATGCCATAATTAAAGTCAAGGGATTTACTATTGATTTTGCCAAAAAATAATGATATAATTATAAAAAAATACATCTTTTTTGGAGTATAATTATGATTTTTAATATCACAAGTACAAAAAACGAAAAGTATAAATATTTTAAGAACTTAAAACAGAAAAAATATAGAACTGAGGAATATACCGTGGAGGGGAAAAAGTCGGTTTTAGAAGCTCTAAATTCCAAAAAAACTGTAACGGCTCTTATTTTGTCAGAAAGCTTTTTTGATACCCTTGACTTTTCACTCCCTGAAACCATCCCGGCATATATCTTCCCCGATTCGCTTTTGGCCGGGATTTCATCCACCGATACACCATCCGGGATTTTAGCAACGATAAAAATCGAAAAACCTTCTGATTTTACATTAAATCCCGAAAAAGCTTATGTCTTCTGCGACAGAGTTTCCGACCCGGGAAATTTGGGGACAATCATCAGAACCGCCGATGCTGCAGGTTTTGGTGGGGTAATGCTATCCCCCGAATGTTGTGATCTATATAATCCAAAAACGGTAAGGTCGAGCATGGGTTCATTTTTCCATATCGACATCTTCGAGAATGTAGGGACATATAAATTAAATTTATTAAAGGAATCAGGATTTTCAATTTTTAGCGGCGTTTTATCTGATAAGACCATAGAATACACCGATGCTGACTTTAAAAACCCGACAATTATCGTTATCGGAAACGAATCAAACGGGATAAGCAAAGAGGTTATAGATATCTCGACAGAACTTATAAAAATCCCACTTCTTGGCTCGGCAGAGTCGCTAAACGCAAGCATTGCCGCGGCGATTATTATGTATGAAGTGGTAAGGCAGAGACACTAAAAAAGAGGCTTTTTAAAAATTGAGGTAATATAATGATGGTAGACATAAAAGTTTCTACCATCATTATTTAGTAGATGAAACCGCATTGAGTATAGAACGTGAAACACGAAAACACTTGAAATATCAATGTATACACAAAAACTAAAAAGAAAACCGCCTGTTCAATAAAGACTTGAACAGGCAACTTAAAATATTTTTTTCTACAAAGTATTTACTACTTCACAAAAGACCGCTTTTTATATTATAATAGGCGATTGTTTAAAATCCATTCCCATATCGCCATTTATAATCAAGTTATAAATATCTGTTGCTAAAATATCTTTTCTTAACATCTCACCGTCATGGTCTGCCGTTTTTACAATAATATCCACCGCCGCAGTTTTTTTCATCTCTTTTAAGATTTCTTTTCCCTTTTCATTCATCCCCAACACTCTAATATATTGGGGGACACTAAACTCCTTATCTATCCCCAAAATTACAGATAGAAGAATCCGACGGATTCTACTTAAGGTATATCGCTTACTCTTAATCTTCTCCTCCGCCTCTTCCCAACTCTTAGAATCCCTTACCGCATCGTAGATTTTATTTTCAAGTCCCTCGGCTACATCATTTATCGTTTTTACATATTCTTTCCCGCCAGTCAAAACCCTGTATTTTAAGAGTTCAAAAAGTTTTTCTTCTGAAAAAGGTTTTGTAGAATTTAAGATATTTAGTACATTTTCAGGGACTGATGCCGAAAAATCTCCGTCATTTGCCATTGCAGATCTGATAGCTGTTGCACTGCTGAAATTCCCTTTTAATTCCTCTTCATTATACCCTGCCCCCACTCTTTTTATAGTATGGGCTTTTATTTTAGAATTTAATTTTAAAAGTGCTCTTACATACTCTACCCCTAATATATTATTGGGCGTTTTTATCAAATCCAGATTTATATGTCCCTCATACGCAATTTCCCTGGCACTTGGATAACTCATTCCTTCATTTAATAGCTCTAAAATTTTTTCTGACACTTCGGGCGGTTCGTTATTTAAAATTTCGGCTACCTTATAAAACTCATCAATTTCACCCGACTCTGAACCAAAAGAGATGGTATCAACAATTCCCATAGATTCTATCAAGGCCACTCCACCATATGAAAACTTCTGGGCAGAATTTATGGCATATACAATCGGGAGCTCTATAACAAGATCGACGCCGTTTCTGAGAGCCATTTCGGCTCTTGTCCACTTATCCCTTATCGCCATGCTTCCCCGTTGCACGAAATTTCCACTCATTACGGCCACAACTCCGTCAAACTCGCGTTTTAAGGTTTCTATCTGAAATTTATGTCCGTTATGAAATGGATTATATTCACAAATTATAGCCGCAATCTTCATAAATTCGCCTCCTTCTGCTAATACTGATATTATACACCAAAACCCGCGATATGTATAGACTTTTTTTATTAAAAATTCAGATTATTCTATTATTTTATTGATATTTTATTGACAAAATCACGCTATAGATGTAAAATAAAGTTGGGTATTTTTTGAAATATCCGAATTATCTAAAAAGGAGGAGACACATGACAAGATCGGTTTATTTAGATAATAATGCCACAACGAATATGAAAAAAGAAGTATTAGACGCAATGCTTCCTTACTATACAGAACATTTTGGTAATGCATCTTCAAAATTCTACGAAATTGGTAGAGTTGCCGAGAGTGCAGTTTTAAATTTCAGAGAACGCATCGCAAAATGCCTTGGTGCAAAGACCAACGAGATATATTTTACAGCATCCGGTTGTGAAGCTGACAACTGGGCAATTAAGGGTATAGCTGATGCAAACCGCGAAAAAGGTAACCATATAATCACAAGTTCAATAGAACATCACGCGGTATTAAATACCTGCGAATTTTTAGAAAAACACGGCTTTGAGGTGACATATCTTCCCGTTGACGAATTTGGTTTTGTAAACCCTGAAGATGTTAAAAACGCAATTAAGGACACCACAATACTTATTTCAATAATGACTGCAAACAACGAAATCGGTGTAATTGAGCCAATAGCTGAAATTGCAAAAATTGCAAAAGAAAAGAAAGTATTATTTCATACCGACGCAGTTCAGTCAATCGGACATATGCCCATTAATGTGTCCGAATTAGGGGTGGATTTACTGTCCCTGTCAGGTCACAAATTCCACGGTCCAAAGGGAATTGGTGTATTATACATCAAAAATGGTGTAAAAATTTCAAACCTCATCCATGGTGGTGGACAAGAGCGAGGTAAACGTGCTGCAACCGAGAATGTAGCGGCTATGGCCGGAATTGCAAAGGCACTTGAGCTTGCTACCGAAAATTTAGATGAAAATATTAAAAAGATGCAAGATATTCGTGATATGCTGATTTGTGGAATAAAGACAAGAATTCCATATTGCCGCTTAAACGGACCCGAAGGCGATATGCGACTTTGCAACAATGTTAATTTCTCTTTTAGATATATAGAAGGCGAATCAATCTTAATGATGCTTGACCGAAAAGGGGTTGCAGCATCAAGTGGAAGTGCATGTGCATCAGGCGACTTAGACCCGTCTCATGTACTCTTAGCCATCGGTCTTCCACATGAAATCGCTCACGGTTCACTAAGACTCAGCCTTAGCGATGAAACCAAAAAGGAAGATATAGACTACGTATTAGAGGTTCTGCCTCCAATTATTGAAAGACTCAGAATGATGTCACCTTTATATGAAGAAGTTTTGGAAAGGAATGAAAAATAATGTACTCAGAAAAGGTACTTGACCACTTTGAAAACCCAAGAAATGTGGGCGAAATCAAAGATGCAAACGCAGTTGGTGTTGTAGGCAACGCCAAATGCGGAGATATAATGAAAATCTATATGGATATCGAAAACGATACAATAAAAGATGTGAAATTTAAGACATTCGGTTGCGGTGCCGCAATTGCAACGAGCTCTATGGCAACCGAAATGGTTAAAGGTAAAACCATAAAAGAAGCTTTGGAACTTACAAACAAAGCCGTAATGGAAGCATTAGACGGGTTGCCACCCGAAAAAATTCATTGTTCGGTTTTAGCAGAAGAAGCTATCCATTCTGCAATTGAGGATTATCAAAAACGCTCAGGGATAAACCTTGGGGTCACACCTCACACTTGTGATGGTTGTTGCAGTAGCTGCTCAAAAAAGCATAGTGAGGAATAATAAAAAAGGGAATTAGTCATGCTAATTCCTTTTTATGCATTGAATTTTTATATGTTTTATGGTAGAATAAATATGATATACAATTCGTAGGGGGATTATTATGAAAAAAGTTACATCTTGGAAAGAGCTTACACTAAGAGAAAAAATCGGACAGACTGTTGTTTGTCTTTGTGAGACCGATAAGCACATTGAAATGTGTGGAAGCATTGAAAAATTCCTTGAAAAATATCCTGTTGGCGGAATTTTTAACAATGGTGGTCTTGTAAAAGGCTTATTAGTTGGAGCAAACAAGGATTTTAAAAATATTGTTGAAGAATATAATAAATACTTAAGAGTGCCCCTTGTTACCACAGCAGACCATGGTATGTTTGCTGAAAGTAACGGCATCGGCATACCACCTCAGATGGCGTTGGGGGCAACCGACAATAAAGAAGCAGCCTATAAAGCCGGTGAATTTAAGGCAGAGGACTACAAAAAAACCGGCATCCAATGGGGATTCTGGCCTGTTTGTGACTTAAATATGTCAAAGCTAAGCCCTGTTGTTAACACCCGTGCGGTAAGTGACAACTGGGAGTTATCAACAAAAATTGTAAAAGAAGAAGTTCTGGCAATGAAGGAACGTGGCGTTATTGCAACCATAAAGCACTACCCCGGCACACCATTTGACGAATATGTTGACCCCCATTTAGCACCGGTCGACAACGAAACACCTGTAGATTTATGGATGGACACCTACGGCAAGATGTATAAGGAGCTTTTTGAAGCGGGCGTTCCTACAATAATGACCGGTCACTGTAACCTTGTAAACTTCCAGACTGAAAAGCTTGACGGAGTTTATCCGCCGGCTACTCTTTCATATGAGCTAACCACAAAGCTGCTTCGTGAAGAACTCGGTTTTAAAGGCGTTACTGTAACCGATGCATTAGTTATGGGTGGCTTCTGTGGTACAAAAGCAGTTGACAACACCATAAAATCATTCCTTGCAGGAAATGATGTATTATTGTGGCCATCATACGAATACATAGATGAAATGGAAAAGAGAATCCTCTCTGGCGAAATAGATGAGAGCATTTTAGATGCCGCAGTTGAAAGAATATGGAATTTAAAAGCCGAGTATGGCATATTGGATGGTAGTCTTGCTGAGTCGGGTGAGGATTTAGAATTCTTTACCGAAAGAGTTAAGGAAGCATCAGAAAAGTGCCTGACTTTGGTTAACAATGACCAAAATGTTTTACCGCTTAAAAAAGATAAAATAAAAAATGTATTTATT
>JAZULN010000119.1:0-14173 GCA_045603125.1 Clostridia bacterium
AAAGAAAACAAAATGGCTTTGATATTAAAAAGGCTGGGATTGGGAAGCATAATTACAGGAGTCATTGTGAGTGTTGTTATGATTAATCTTGGAAAAATACCCGTTTTCTTCGGTTCTTTGGCATGTACATTGTTTTTAGGAATTCCAATTCTCGCTTTTGCAGAAATTATAAAATTACTTGAAGCAATTAAAAATAAATAATCGCAACAAAAAATCGGGCAAATGCCCGATTTTTTTACGATAACACTATTATCCTCACTCTTCCGTTATCGGAATAGAGTGATACCTGATAGTCATCTTTTAACTCACCAAATTCATCTTGGGTAATCATATTGAAAACTGTTGCATCCGGCGTCTTTTTTAAGTAAATCTCAACCTTATCCGACATCTGATACACCTTTTCGCCAACAGTCACATAAGATCCCGAAACTTCCACGTCGCCTCTTATAGTAACTTTTGAAAGAGGTGTCATCGACTGAACGCTTCTTCCGTCACTCTCAATTTTCACAACATTTCCCGCCTCTACGCTAAAAGCAGTGCCGTTAGTTGAAAATGCCACCGTATTCCCCTTTGACAGATACTCATAGCTTCCCGAAATCATCATATCATTACCGGTGCTATCGGCTTTTGTAACAATACCATAGGTATGCATATCCCCTGTCACATCATTTAAAATCAACGATTTTATCTTGCCGTCAGCAGTTTTCTCAACATAAAGAATATCTGAATCTGAAAGCGTAACCCCGTCTAATCTTTGGGGATAGACCGAGGCATAAACTGAATTTTCGCTGGCAATGAGCGTCGATACTTCCATAACCTTTAAATCATCTGCAAGTTGAGATTTTCCAAGAGTCTTTTCTCCCCACCTGAAATTCCCGAATACTCCGTGGTTTTGAGATACCTTTGAAACTCTCGCCACACCATCTTCCAGTTTAACCATAACCACACTGTTTTTTATAGAGCTATAGTTTTTATCGGTTATGTATTCAGGAGCCTCGCCCGACGGAAGTATTACCTTTACATAAGGTCTTGTAACATCAGAGCCGGATACGGTAGTCACCTTGTTTCCAACTTCCGCTAAAAAGCCGTAAACTTTTGTGTCCCCATTGTCGGTTGTTAAAACATCGGCTATAGCACCGTCTTTACCTAGTAATAGCGTTACTGTGTCGCCATAAGAAAACTCGCCGTTAGAGGACAGTTTTGAAAAAGCATCTACTCCCTCAAGCTGATATGTAGTGCCCGAGACTGTAACCGATGACGGCGCATCTTTATTAGGCATTGCCGCCTCATAGATACCTGTTACCTTCTTCGAATAAGCAAGGAAAACATTGAGATTTTCCATATAATATACTATGTCGTTAACCTTTACATCGGAAAGGTTTGCCTTAACTCCATCTCTCATAACCGATGCCGACTCGCCGCCTGAAAAGGCGTTATACCAAGAAGATGTCTTTACGGTTTTTGGTCCAACAGTTGTTCCTTTTGTGCACATCACATAGTCAATTTTATTATTGGATTTATAGCTGACCCTCAAAACATCTCCCATCTTTAAAGTTGAAAGTGCACTCTGTGCCGTAACTCTCTGGGCGTCTTTATAAAATACCGTGTCCATATCCACGTCTATCTGGTTGAAATTGCCGTCTTTATATGTAACGATTCCGTTACCCAAAACAGAATATACCATTTCCTCACCACCGCCTTCGCCAAGGCCGTCGGGGATAAAGGAAACAACAGTATCTCCATTTCTTAAAACCAAACTTCCTCTTTTTCCGAGATTTCCCAAATCAAGGCTTTTAGCATAGTTATATGTCCCTGATGAGGTAAATACTTTACCGTCCGGCACAGACGGATCCTCATTTATTGTTGAAATCAATACAACGTCGTCGACTATTGTTCGGTTAAAGCTTTGAAGTTGAGTATTTTGTGTCCCTTTTATCTTAGTGTTTAATGTATTATATGAAAGCTTTGCCATGTCACGACGGGTAAGCTTTTCGCCAACATTTCTTTCGATATCATCTAAAAGCCCAATGTTTTTTGCAATACCCATCTGACCATCGGGCCAGCTGCTGCCAAAATCCTGGTCTGTGTAGCCAAGAACTCGCAAAAACATTGTCACCGCCTCTTCATATAGCACGTGATTTCCCGGACGAAAAGTCGCATCAAGATACCCTTTTATAAGTCCATTTTTAATGCCCACGGTTATATAAGGCGATGCCCAATGAGTATATGGGACATCGCTAAATGGTGAGGTTTTGCTCCCCAAAGCCACCGAGTCCCTAAATGATGATGTGGCAACCACCATCTTAGTACATTCCGCACGGGACACTAAATCGTCGTACCGCATATTGCCATCGGGGTCACCCTGCATAATGGAGAGTTCCTCCAACAACCCCTTGACATTATCAGAATATACAGGGGCTGCAACAACCGACACCGTCGGCAGCATAAGTACTGACAAAATTAAAGATATAATCTTCTTCATTTATTTTTCTTCCTTTCAAAGTCTATTCAAAACGCAATGCATCGATAGGATTTAAGTTCGCTGCATTTTTTGCCGGTAAAAATCCAAATATTATACCAATACCAACCGATACCGAAAACGCCAAAACTATAGCCGAAATCGACGGCAGAACGGTGATTTTCAAGAAATTACCCACAACATATGCAAAAATCGACCCGACAATAATCCCTAAGATTCCGCCAATGCCGCTTACCGTTCCAGCTTCTATAACAAACTGCTGCATAATATGGCGTTTTTTTGCACCAAGCGACTTTCTTATGCCGATTTCCTTAGTTCTTTCGGTTACCGACACAAGCATTATATTCATAATACCGATACCGCCCACCAAAAGCGAGATTCCGGCAATTAAAACCAATGACCCTTTTAATGTGTCCATAAGCTTATTCATTTCATCTAATATTTCCTGAGTGGCAATCAGATTATAGTAATCGCTGCTACCTAAAATTTCGGTAAGTTTTACCTCTAAAACAGCCTTTGCCCTGTCCATATCATTTGCATCATTCATCGCCACAACGTAGTTACTGATAGTTGAATTCCACGACATTTTAGTGGCGTTTTTATAGGGAATATAGAGGCATTGGTCACTCGACCCCTCCGACGAATCCGCCTTTTCCTCCAAAACGCCGACAATCGTATAAGGCTCGCCGTTTATCTTTATCGTTTTATCAATGGCATTGCCCTTACCGTAATATTCCTGCTCGTAATATGTACCAATTACGCAGACTTTCAGCATTTTATCAATATCTACATACTGTAAAAACCGACCTTGAGTTGTAGCAAGATCATCGATGTCATCGTAAGTTTCATCAACTCCCGTTACCGATGCGTTAGTACTATCCGACGAATCGGGTGATTTAATATTTGCGGTCGCGGTCACCTTTGGTGAGCAATAAGCATAGAGTTCAGGGTTTTCGTCAACCAACTCATACATATCCTCAGGCTCTACATATCGCGTACCACCACGTGGCGTTATCATAACGGTGATATTATTCATACCAAAGCTTTCAAACGCATCGGAAACCTGACCTGTAATACCGTCCATTATACTTACTAAAATTATAACCGCCGCAACACCTATAATAATGCCGAGCATTGTGAGGAAGGACCGCATCTTGTTTGTGCGAATACTTGAAAACGCAAGACCTATAGTCTTTGATAGATTCATCCTTCTCCCTCCCCTTCACCGGTTATGCGAAGGGTTGATTTTATGATTTCATCCCCCAACGCATCTCCGTCATAAATGATTCTGCCGTCCTGGATACGGATTACCCGCTTTGCCTTGGCGGCAATAGAGTTATCATGAGTAATAAGGATTATTGTGTTTCCTTGATTATTTAATTCGATAAGAAAATCTATCACTTCACGGCTGGTTTTAGAATCAAGTGCTCCCGTCGGCTCGTCTGCCAAAATTACTGACGGATTTCCCGCAAGTGCTCTTGCAATAGAGGCTCTTTGCTGTTGACCGCCCGATAACTGAGATGGTTTATTTTTTGCCTTATCCAAAATCCCGACTCTCTCCAACGCCTCTTTTGCAAATTTTGTCTGTTCACTTTCCTTTAACCCCTTATATAAAAGGGGAAGCTTCACATTATCTAAAATATTTAATTTTGGAAGAAGGTTATACTGTTGGAATATAAAACCAAGGGTCTTATTTCTGATTTCTGCCTGCTCATCGTCGGAAAGGTTACTGACATCTTTTCCTTTTAAAAAGTATTTACCGCTTGTGGGCACATCAAGACAACCTATAATATTCATACAGGTGGATTTACCGCTACCCGACTGTCCGATTATAGCCACAAATTCGCCCTGATAGATAGAGAAGGAAACGCCATCTAGTGCCCTTACCTCGCTGTCCCCCATCTGATATATTTTATAGATGTCCTGAAATTCAACCAAGGGTGTGGAATTTAAAACTTTATCCATTTAAAATCCCCCTTATTATCTCATACCGCCACGGTTACCCTGTGGCATTCCACCTCCGGCCATTCCACCGCCCGGCATACCGCCGCCTGCCGACATTCCACCCATCATGGCAGCCATACCGGCACTTTTACCCGACGCCTGAATCTGCGGAATATAAACTATATCGCCTTCGGATAATCCCGACTTGATTTCAATATACTGATCGTTATATACACCGGTTTCTACCTTAACCGAGTAAAAACCATCAGGTGCTTTATCTTTTTCGCCCTTCTTTTCACCCTTTACATATACTATATCACCACGATTTACTGCCGCCACCGGCACCGCAAGAACTCCTTTTGTTTCGGAGGTTATAACCTCAACATCTATATTCATACCGGGCAGTAAATCCTCGTCAAAATCGGTAATTATAATGGTGACCGGATAGGTTGTAACACCGCCCGATGTTGTACCGTTTACCGAAATATTTGAAACCTCTCCGTTATATCGTCTACCTTCCACCGCATCTGATGTAATTATTACCTTTTGCCCGATTTTTACGTTTTTAATGTCCAGTTCGTCAACCGCAAGTTCACATTCAAGGCTTGACATATCATAAATTACCGCCATCTCTTTTGACATAGTCTGGCTATCAAGCTTATCCCCGGCTTTTACGTTTTTGGTGACAACCGTACCCGAAATCGGGGCGGTAATTGTGTAGTCTTCCAAACGCTTTTCGGCATTTTCACGGGATATCTGAGAAGACTCTAATGATAACTGCGACGATTTTAGACTATCCGAAACAATGTCGCTCAAAATATGTATAATAGGAGTTCCGGATACCACTCTTGTTCCTTCCATAACATAGACCGCATCAACATCACCTGATGCCTCGGCAGTTATGGTTTTTTCTGCGATATACTTAAATTCTCCCGCCGAATTGCAGGCATATTCGCCCACCGTTGCGGTTGCGGTTTCACCGGCAGTAAGAACACCCGGATTTTTTACCTTAATTTCAACAGTTCTTACCAAAGTGTTGCCAACAGACGCATAACCGCTTGAATTTACCTTAGTAACTGTACCCAAAATCTCCTCACCGTTTGATGAAATTCTAACCGTTGCAGTAGATCCTACATAAATATTGTTAGCATCGGCGTCGTTGAAGGTAAGGGTTAAAATCAAGTATGAGTCGTCATAGACATCGGCAATTTTTGTGCCTTGATTTACCGCATCTCCCGATTTTACATATAGGTTTTTTATAACCCCCGAAATATCGGATTTTACCGTAAGATTATTATACTTTTCCACCGCATTTTCATAATCCATCTGCGATCTTTTATAGGAAATCTCGGAGTTTTCTATTGTATTTTTAGCATCAGTTGAGTCGATTTCATATAATATATCACCCTCTGCCACAACATCGCCCTGCTCGAAGTTTGCCGATATAACATCCCCCGAAACAAGGGCGGTAATGCTATATTGGTCTTTTGGCATAACCACCGCCGAGCCGGTAATGGATGAGGTAATGTTTTGCTTCTGAGCCTTTGCCTCAACTCCTAAAACTGCCATAGTTTCCTTGCTTTTCTTAAAGGAAAACCCAACTATTAAAGCAATAACCACAAGAATAATCCCCGCAATTATCCATAGCTTTTTCTTTGATTTTTTATTATTTATACCTTTTTTCATAAAATTTCCCTTCTCTCCATTTTATGTTTTTCATTCTAACACAGATTTGTGAATTCGCTATTAACAAAGGGTAAAATTTTTATTATTATTTCATTTAAAAGACCAAAAAGGTTGTAGGCTTATGCCTACAACCCCGTACATTTTAAAAATTAAAATCTACAGCAATCCTTGACTCTACCACACTTCTTACAAACTTTCTTACCTCTTGATGAGCCGGGTGTTGGTCATAGATTTCCAAATCCTTTTTGCTTTCAAATTCGGTAATAAGGACTATATCATACTCCCCGCCATTTTCGTTAATTCCAACCTGAAGGCTCTTAATCTCGTCAATCACACCAACCAATGCTTCTAAACGCGACTTTATGCCTGCCATATTCTCTGCCTTATTTTCTTCCTTCATCTTCCAAGTTACAATGTGTTTTAACATAATTTTACTCCTCCTCTTCAAATAATGCCCTTGCGAAATCTTCAGGATTAAACTCCTCTAAATCGTCAATCCCCTCGCCAACTCCCACAAATTTAACGGGTATCTTTTGTTCTTTGGATATTGCAACTACTACTCCGCCCTTTGCAGTGCCGTCGAGTTTCGTTAAAACTATACCTGAAATATCTGCGGTTTCTGAGAATAACTTTGCCTGACTCAGTGCATTCTGCCCCGTCGTTGCATCTAAAACCAAGAGAATTTCTTTTGAGCAGTCGCCCAACTCTTTTTCAATAACTCTTGCAATTTTATTTAGCTCCGCCATTAGATTTTTCTTATTGTGAAGTCTTCCCGCAGTATCGCAGATAAGTAAATCAATTCCCCTTGCCTTTGCAGCACGGCAGGCATCAAACACAACCGCCGCCGGGTCGCTGTTTTCCTGATGCTTTATAATCTCCACTCCGCATCTATTTGCCCATATATCCAACTGGTCTATTGCGGCGGCACGGAATGTATCGGCAGCAGCCAGCATTACACGTTTTCCCTTTTTCATATAGTGTGATGCTAATTTCCCGATGCTTGTGGTCTTGCCTACACCATTTACACCAATTACCAAAACTACCGCCGGAGTTTTTTCTAAGTCCATGGAATTATCGTTCTCGGTTAAGATTTCAGATATGATTTTTTTAAGCTCATCTTTTACATCATTTCCATCGGTTAAGTGCTTGGATTTTGTCCTGTCCCTTAACTCGGAGATTATAAATTCGGTGGTTTCAACGCCCAAGTCAGATAATATCAAAGCATCTTCAAGCTCATCAAAAAATTCCTCGTCAATTTTTACAAAAGCCTTGAAAACATTGTTAACCTGCTCTGATATTGCCTCTCTTGTCTTTGAAAGTCCGCCCTTTAATTTTTCAAAAAAGCCCATTTTCTCCTCCCATTATCCTATCATCTCGTCGGTTACATCATCAATGTCAAGTGAAAGTAGTTTTGATACGCCCTTTTCCTGCATAGTAACACCATACATGATGTTTGACGCCTCCATCGTACCACGACGGTGGGTTATTACTATAAACTGCGTTCTCGACAAATAATTCTTAAGATAAGTTGCAAATCTTGATACGTTTACATCGTCAAGTGCCGCATCAATTTCGTCCAGGATACAGAACGGTGTCGGCTTTACCTCAAGGATTGCAAAGAGTAGTGCAATCGCAATAAAGGATTTTTCACCGCCCGAATAAAGATTCAAGTTCTGAAGTCCTTTACCCGGAAGTTGAACCTCGATTTCAATACCGCTTTCCATAATATCCTTCGGGTCAGAAAGATAAAGTCTACCATTTCCGCCGCCAAAAAGCTCACGGAAAACGTTAGAAAAGCTCTTATTGATTTCATTAAACTGCTTTTGGAAATGCTCTTCCATAAGCTCCTGGACAGATGCTATAACCTTATTTAGATTATCCTGCGAGATTTCTAAGTCCTTCTTTTGACCCGACAGGAAGTCATAGCGTTCCTTTGATTCTCTGAATTCCTCAATTGCATCAACATTGACACTGCCGAGATTCTTGATTTTAGACTTTAATTCTAAAACTCTTAGGGCCGCTGTCTTCTCGTCTTCTACTTCAATCTTTTGCTCTTTTGCCATTGTGACGGTCAGTTCATATTCGTCCCAAAGCTTATTTATTATATTTTCCGCTTCCATTGTAAGCTTTGTTAGCTTATTCTCAGCCTTTGAAAGCTCTTGTTGAAGGATTAGCATATGGTCGGTTAAGTCCTTGTTATCCGATTGGATGCCTTTTAGACTCTCTACTATATTTTCCTTTTCCTTCTCGATTTCTTCTATTTTAACCTTAATTTCCTCAGAAACCTTCTTTAACTCATGAGTCTTTACCTTTTTATCCTCGATATCCTTTAGAATCTGGTTATTTTTCTCCTTAAATCCATTGATATCTTCCCTCTTTTTAGCAATGCTCTCGGTATTTTCCAAAATACTTGCTTTGAGGGAATTTACCATATTCTTTTCGGTCTGGATATCCTTTTCGAGGCCTCGAAGCCTTAAGGTTTCGTCCATCAATTCCTTGGATTTTTCGTCCTTTTTCTTCGAAATCTCTTCGTATTCTTCTTCTTTTTCCTCGGTTTTATGATTTAATTCAGAAATCTCATTTTCAATGCCTCTTATTTCGGAAATGAATTTTGCAATATCCTCGCCCGACTGAGCCAGATGTTCATTTATCTCGTTTAATTCATCCTTTAAGGCATTTTCCGACTTACCGCTATCCAAAAGTGTACCCTCTAAATGCTCTAATGTGTTTTTGAGGATAAGTAAATCATTTTCATATTCACGAAGCAGCGGAAGATATGATGATAACTGGGTTTTGGCGCTCTCCAAATCCGCCTCGTACCCTTCCAACTTTTTGGTTATATCCTTAATCTCGCTATCCAGCGACACAATATCCTTTTCAAGAGTCTTAATCTCGTTACCTCTTGATAATATTCCGCTCGATTTATTGTTACTTCCACCGCTGATAGATCCGCCCGGATTTAAGATGTCGCCCTCTAAGGTTACTACCTTAAATTTATAGCCGAATTTCTTACTCATAGCGATAGCATTATCGATATTGTCAACTACTATAACCCTTGCCAAAAGGTTTTTCATAACCCCGTCGTACTTTTTATCATACTTAATTAACTCAGATGCCACGCCCACGAAACCATCACAGGAAGAAATTTCCTTAATATTATCAAGACCACGTCCTGAAACAGAGGAGATTGGCAAAAATGTAGCTCTGCCGCCCCGAACCTCTCTTAGGTAGGAAATAGCACGCTTTGCGTCATCCTCGCTATCTACAACAATGTTTTGCAAAGCTCCACCCAAGGCCATCTCAATGGCTATAACGAATTTTTGACTAACGTCAATTAAGCCCGAAACCGTACCATAAATTGAGCATTTTTTTAGTTCAGGAGCTTTTAGAACCATCTTTACGCTCTTCCCAAAGCCCTCATACTCATTTTCCATGTCCTCAAGCATAGCTTTTTTAGACTTCTTTGAGTTAAGCTCCAGCTTTAGGGCATTCAAAGTTTCGCCAAGATTATAAATCTTGGTTTCCAAGTCTTTTTGCTGGGTTTCTTTTTCTAAAACCCTTTTTGCCATTGCATCTTTTTTAGATTCTTTTTCCAAAATTCCGGCTTTAGCGTCCTCGATTTCCTGCTTTGTCGCCGATAGATTCATCCCGAAATTCTTAAGCTCTGTCTCTAAGGTTTCGCGTCTTTCTAGAAAATTCTTTCTGAACGCTTCCATTCCAGACATATCCGCCTTTTTCGACGAAACAAGATTCATCTTCTCGATGATTTCCGCCTTCCAGTCATCAATCATCTTTCTTGTATCGGTAAGACTTTTGAAAATCTCATTGTTATCTTCCTGAATACTCTCAAATCCCTTTAAAAGCTCCTTAGACTCAGTCTCTTTTTTAGAAATGCTTTCTTCATATTTTAAGATTTCTTCTTCCGATTCTTTAATTCTTTTTTCAACAAAGGCAATTTCTGATTCAATTCTCTCAGAAAGCGAGGTATTATTCTTGATATTGTTTTCAAAGATGGAAATTTCGTTAGCCTCACTCATAATAAGGGCTTCGTTTTCCATCAACTTATTGTTATACCCCGACTGTTCCTCGTCTTTTGCCTTGTTTTTTTCATAAAGGCTATCACGCTTTTTCTCGATGTCTGTTTCCTTTTCTCTCAAATCCTCAATCTCGTCAGAAATGTTTTTAAAAAGCTCTTCCGACTTTGCCTTTTGTTCTTCATTTTTAGAAAGGTTTACCAAGGACATACTAACATCTAACCCTTTATATTCCTCGTAATATTCAAGGTATCGTCTTGCCTTTTTTGCTTGGTTCTCCAAAGGTCCCAGCTGACGTTCAAGTTCCTGGGTTATGTCGTTAATTCTGACGAGGTTTTCGGTAACGCCTGATAGTTTTTTCTCCGCCTCATCTTTTCTGTGCTTATATTTTGCAACACCTGCTGCCTCTTCAAAGAAGCTTCTTCGGTCTTCCGCTTTTGTGGATAAAATTTTCGACACATTACCCTGACCGATAATAGAATATCCATCACGCCCAAGTCCTGTATCCATGAATAGCTCGTGAATGTCCTTTAGGCGGCAGTTTGCCCTGTTTATCTGATAAACGCTCTCGCCTGAGCGAAGAACTCGTCTTGTTACTACAACTTCATCAAACTCGATTGGAAACATTCTTGATGAATTATCCAAAACAAGACTTACTTCTGCAAAGTTTACCTGTTTTCTTGTCTCTGTTCCGGCAAAGATAACATCCTGCATATTTGCCCCACGAAGGCTCTTTGCACTCATCTCGCCCATAACCCAACGGATAGCATCGGAAATATTACTCTTTCCGCTGCCGTTTGGTCCGACAACCGATGTTATACCCTGTTTAAAATCAAGAACGGTCTTATCTGCAAAGGATTTAAAACCTTGCAACTCTAATCTCTTTAAATACAAAATTTACGCCCCTTCTCACCAATTTATCTTAATATTACCACGTTTTATTCTTCCGTCTCTTTTTACGCTAATCTCAATTCCCCGTTTTTTAAGTTCCAAAATATTCTTTTTCTTATTTCCCAAAACCTTGGAAATCTCCTTAGGATTAACCCGAATGGTTGCCTGTTTTTTTTCGCCAAGCTCATTTAGGATTTTATCTAAATAAATCTTACTCTCACAAAGCTCTCTGAATGAACTGTGAAACGGGCCGGCTGCGAGTTTCCCGCCAGGTGAAATCTCGTCGGTAGTCATTAGGGCAACACGGATGACCTTGATTTTTGCCTCATCAAACATTAAAAGAAGCTTTGCTGCCAAATCCACCGCATCCTCCAGAGTTTGCGGACTATATTCACCCCGGCTATACATATTAAAAAGCTCTGTATCTTTTATTACTAATGTGGGATAAATCCTCACAAAATCAGGTTTCATATCAATGATTTTTCTTGCCGTTTCAATGGATTTTTCCAATGTGTCACCGGGAAGTCCTGTCATCATCTGAAGACCCAACGAAAAATCATATTCTCTTATTTTTAAAACCGCGTCTTTCACGTCCACCGATGTATGGCCTCGGTTTGAAAGCTTTAAAACCTCATCATCAAGGCTTTGAACCCCTAATTCTATAGTTTTAACACCATACTTTTTTAGTCTTTCTAAAATTTGCTTATTTATATAGTCAGGTCTTGTGGAAAGGCGAATCCCGTCGACTTTTCCTTCCTCAATATATCGATAGGCAAATTTCAGATATCGCTCTTGTAGATCCTCTGAAATTCCTGTGAAACTGCCGCCAAAAAAAGCAATTTCCTTTTTAGACTCTTTCGGAATTGTCAAAAGATGCTCATCTACAATTTTTTCTATTTCCTTTTCGGTGACTTCCGCTAAATTTCCGGTAATATGCTTTTGATTACAAAAAACACAATCATTCGGGCACCCGATATGGGGGATAAAAACTGGGATATTTATGTGTTTCATACCTTCTCACCCATCTTTTTTAAGGCATTTTTTGCCGCATCCTGCTCTGCGTCCTTCTTACTTATACCGCCGCCCTCTGCCAAAATATCGTCGCCGCACATAACATTAACTTTAAAAAATTTACTGTGGGCAGGTCCTTCTTCACCAACAAGCCGATAAGTTGCAATGGTGTGGTTTTTCTTTTGGAGTTTTTCTTGCAGCATCGTTTTAAAGTCGTGATAGTATTCACCATGAAGTCCGCTTTTTAATTCACTTCCCATAAGATTTAAAACACACTTTTTTGCAGTTTCAAAATCACTGTCAAGATAGACTGCCGCAATCACCGCCTCAACCACATCGGATGTTATTGACTTTCTTTTTCTTCCACCTTCAAGCTCTGTACCTCTTCCAAGTCTTAGGTGCTCACTGATATTTAATCTATCCGCAACCTTTGCAAGAGAATCTTCACACACCAAAGAAGACCGAATCTTAGATAGTTCGCCCTCATCTTCCTTTTTTAAGTTTTTATAAAGGTAATCACTTACTACCAATCCCAAAACAGAATCGCCCAGGTATTCTAACCTCTCATATGAGCTACAATGCTTCTCGTTGGCAAAGGAGCTATGAGTAAGTGCTGTCAATAATAGTTCTCTGTTTTTAAATTTATATCCTAAAAGCTGTTCAAATTCTCTCATTTTCTTTTCTCTCTTCCCAGTCTTTCTAAGCACCAAAACCCTGACTCAATAAGTTCAGGGTTTTTGGTAGAAATAACCTCGAAACTAACGGCTATTTCTTTTTATTTATATTTTTTTAAAACGACACACGAATTATGTCCACCAAAGCCCAATGAGTTTGACATGGCATATTCGATATTAGCATTTCTTCCTTCATTTGGCACAATATCCAAATCGCACTCAGGGTCCGGAGTTTTATAGTTAATGGTTGCCGGAACAAAACCTTCTTTTAAAGACATAGCACAAACGATTGCCTCAATTCCGCCTGCCGCACCCAAAAGGTGTCCGGTCATGGATTTTGTTGAGCTTACCATTACATCCTTTGCCGATTCCCCAAATACGCTCTTTATTGCCTGAGTTTCAAAGCTATCGTTATATTTTGTGGATGTGCCGTGAGCGTTTATATAGTCGATATCTTTTGGCTCTAACCCTGCCGACCGAATGGCAAGCTCCATCGCCTTAGCACCGCCTTCACCACCAGGAATCGGGCTTGTGATGTGATATGCGTCGTTTGTGATACCATAACCCACAACTTCACAAATAATATTCGCACCACGTTTTTTTGCATGCTCATATTCTTCCAGCATCAAAAATCCGGCACCTTCACCCATAACAAAGCCGTCACGTTCCGCATCAAATGGTCTTGATGCAGATTTTGGGTCGTCGTTATTTGTAGACATAGCCTTCATACTGCAAAATCCCGCAAAAGACAGTGGTGTAATTGCGGCTTCCGCTCCACCTGCAAGGATTGCGTCACATTCGCCACGCTTAATTATGTTATATGCGTTTCCGATTGCGTTAGTACCCGATGCACATGCAGCAACTACGTTTTCGTTTGCACCTCGAAGACCATATTTAATTGCAACCTGAGCCGCCAAGATATTTGAAATCATCATAGGCACAAAGAACGGACTAACTCTTCCCGGACCTCTTTCAAAAAGCATCTTTGACTGGTCTTCCAGAGTTGCCATACCACCGATACCGGAGCCTGTTATTACACCTATTCTCCACGGGTCTTCATTTTCCATATTAAGTCCCGACATTTCAAAAGCCTCAGACGCCGCAACCACACCAAACTGGGTATAGCGGTCCATCTTTCTTGCTTCTTTTTTATCTATATAGTCTTCAGCATTAAAGTCTTTGACTTCAGCTGCAATCTGACACTTATAGTTTTCTGTGTCGAATGCGGTAACTTTATCCACACCGCATACGCCTTTTTTTATTGACGCCCAGAACTCACCTGAGTTAATGCCTATAGGAGTTACGGCACCAATACCTGTTATACAAACCCTTTTCATAAGGTTACCTCCGGTTTATAATATATGTAAATTTAAATTATTTTAATCGTCAGGCTGCGGGGACCGAGCAGCCATAATATCAATTTCTTACTCGATGCACTTTAAGTAGTTAACAGC